>NZ_DHEI01000046.1:0-13766 GCF_002399805.1 Flavobacterium sp. UBA4854 | reverse complement strand
GCGCCATTGTAAAAGTTATAAGGGATAGAAAGTCCTTTAGAGTCGCGGATAATTCCGTATTCTCCAAAGAGTAATATTTTTGAGTAAAATAATGGTCCTTTCATGATTTATTTTATGTCTTTCTAATAAAAAATTTAACTAAAGATACGGAAAATTATAATGCAATTGCACCGTGTCCAATTTTGTCGCAAATGTATTGACTATTCTGACAAAATACAACTAATTCGACCTGAATAAATTGAAGTACTTTTTCGCTAACGTTTTCAGGATACAGTACATGCACATTGGCACCGGCATCAAGTGTAAAACACACCGGAATTTGGGTTTCATTTCTGAATTTCCAGATTGCATTTATGATTTGAAGCGTATTTGGTTTCATTAAAATGAAATATGGCATCGATGTCATCATCATAGCGTGTAGTGTCAATGCTTCACTTTCTACCACTTTTATAAATTCATTTAGATCTCCGTTTTCAAAAATGGCAATTAATTTATCTAGATTTTCGTGTGCTTGAGCAAAACGTCTTTCAGCATATGGATGATTGTGCATTAAATCATGTCCAACGGTGCTCGAAACTTGTTTTTCGCCTTTGTCAACCAATAAAATAGTATCTTGATAATTCTTGAAGTTTTCATGAATTGTATATGGAAATTCAACTCCAAACAAATCTGTACTTCCTTCAATATTTTCCTGATTTCCCCAAACTACCACATTTCCCTTTACGCTTCGGCAGGCACTTCCAGAGCCTAAACGAGCTAGAAATGAAGCTTTTTGATAAAAATATTCGTCAGTCATTTCAGGATTCAGCTGTTTTTCCAAGCTCATAAAATTCATTGCCAAAGCTGCCATTCCAGAAGCCGAAGAAGCAATTCCTGAACTATGCGGAAATGTATTTTGAGTATCGATTGTAAAATGATAGTCTTTCAAAAACGGCAGATAAACCTCAACTCTTTCCAAAAACTTCTGAATCTTTGGTTTGAAATCTTCTTTTGGTTTTTCTTCAAAAAGTAAATCAAAAGAAAAACTATTTGTCCCGCTAAGCGGGGTCGAAGCGTCTTTTTTAGAAAAGGCAAGTTTGGTTATTGTTTTACAGTTATTTAAAGTAAAACTAACAGAAGGATTTGCTGGAATCTGGTTGTCTTTTTTTCCCCAGTATTTTACCAAAGCAATGTTGCTTGGCGCACTCCATTCAAAGTTTCCGTTTTCTATTGTTGAAGTATATGAATTTGGTATAAAATCAGATGCTGAATACATGAATTATAAAATTTTGGCAAAGATAACTTTTTCATTTTTCCACCATATAAGTTATATAAGAAATTATAAGCGGAATTTGCTAAAATGAACTTACATCACTTATATGGTTTAAACTTTTCTTTTGACTATTTTTGAATTCAAAATTTGATACCATGAATAAGTTCGTAAAGATCGCCATAGCATTAGTAATTTGTTTAACAGTAGGATATTCTGCGAGTTTGGTTACAAGACCAAGTATTGAGACTTGGTACATAACGTTGGAAAAACCAGTTTTTAACCCGCCGAATTGGATTTTTATGCCAGTTTGGACAGTGCTTTATATTTTTATGGCAATTGCTGTGGCATTAGTTTGGGATAAAATAAAAGAAAATACAGAAGAAGTAAAAAAGGCATTGCTATTCTTTATAATTCAATTGATTTTAAATTCAATATGGTCTTATTTATTCTTCGGACTAAAAAATCCGATGTTAGCTTTAATCGAAATTGTGCTTTTATGGTTGATGATTTACGAAACGTATTTAAAATTCATCAAAATCAATAAAATTTCAGGTTATTTATTAATTCCATATTTAGCTTGGGTTGGATTTGCTACTGTTTTGAATGCCAGTATTTGGTGGTTGAATAAGTAGTTTTGTTTCTAGGTTTTAGGTTCTTTTTTGTTTCAAGTTTAATTAATTACTTTATGAATAGATTTAAAATCTTCCTAGTTATTTTGGTTTTGATATCATTTAAAGCTTTTGCTTGTTTGAATGGTGAAACCAAAATTTTAAAAAATGGAGCTTATGCTTATCAAGATTATGATGGGATTAATCCTCAAGGACATTACTTTTTCAAGGGAGATTTTCCAAGATTGATTATTGAACTTGACAGCTTATATAAGAAGACGAAAGATCTAGATTATCTATCTGATAAAGGATATCTTTTAATTGTTCTAGGAAAATATGATGAAGCTCTAAAATTATATCTTAACATTGAAAAAATTAAACCTAATAGATATTCCACAGCATCTAATTTAGGAACGCTTTATGAATTAATGGGTGAAAACCAAAAAGCCTACGATTGGATTAAAAAGTCTATTGTTATAAATCCTAAATCTCATGAAGGATCAGAATGGCTTCACTTGAAAATATTAGAAGGAAAAATCAAGAATTTAAAGGATGTCTCAGGTCAGTTTTTAATTAATACAAATTTTGGAACTTCACGTGAGCCTAAAACAAAACTGTCTCAAAAAGAGATTGAGGAATTGGCACAATCAATTTATTTTCAGGTAAATGAAAGAATGTCGTTTATAGAGCCAAAAGATAAAATTATTTCTATTCTACTCTTTGAACTTGGCAATCTTGCAGAATTGTTAGGAAAAAATAACAGTGCGCTTGAGACTTACAGAACTGCAAGAAATTATGGTTATGAGGGAGATTTGATTGTAGAAAGAATGATCAATAGCGCCCAAGGTGAAATTGACTACTATAGTGAAAGAGCTCAAAGTTACGGTTCTCAACTTCGTGCATTAAGAGAAAGCAAAGGGAACATATATTCAGGTTATATATCTCAAATAGAAACAATTATTATTATCCTTTCGGGAATAATACTAATTTTATTAATTGCTTTTGTTGTATTTTTTATAAAATGGAATAAGCTAAAAAAGTTTACCTCAGCTTCTTAAACTCTTCGTTTTTAGTATACAAGAAATCCATAATAGTCAAAACATTTGGGTTCTCCAGAAGTGTTTTTGATTTCGGATCTGAGTCGCAAAAATCAATGAAAAGTTCTTTTTCTTCGGGCTTTAGTTTTAAATTTTTAATGAAAAAATCGGATGGACAATAAGCCTTTATCAGTTTCTTAAAACGGTCATCTGCAACTTCAATTGGTTTTTTCTGTTTACCTTTTAAAGGAAATGAAACTCGAAGAGCTTCTCTAATGGTATTATCACTAACTCCTGTGTTCCAGAATAAATCTTTGGCATTTTTACTTATTAATACATCTGCAACGTCATCAGCACTAATCTTAACTTTGTCAAATTCAACCTTAGTTATTACAACTTCATTCAATTCTTCAGGTTTCAAAATCATATTTACAACCATGTTGTTTTGATCTATGTTTTCCTGAGAAATTTTAAATCTTTTAAAGAAATAGTCTTTGGAGTAAAAAAGCAGGCTGTCTTGTGGACGGACTAAAATTGAAAATTCACCTAGCTCATTTGTTCTTGTGCTAGTTTTAGCTGTTTTGTTAATCACCTCTACTTTATTAAGCGGAATGTTTTGCGCAAGAACTTTTCCGTTTAATAGTTTTTCTGTTTGAGAAACGCTGAGCTGATAAGTAAAAATAGAAATTGTGGTAAGTAATTTTACTCTCATATAGGATTAATTAGTTGAGAGTAAAATTATTATAATAGTCTTAATGAAAACTTACAGAATCTGTAAATTCTTGTTAATTAAACACGATCGAGTTTTTGAAATTCTCTAATTCTCCATTGTTAAATAAAACAGGCCCGTGACCAAAACAAAGTATTTTTGGTTTTAGCGAAGCCAATTTTAGAATGGATTTTCTATTGGTTTCTTTGTCAGCAGTAAACAAATTTGGTGGTTTATGTAAACCGACTTTTGTAGTTAAAAGGTTCATATTGGTCATCACATCTCCAACAATTAAAACACCGTCTTTTTCTCTAAAAAAAGAGATATGTCCGCTTGAATGTCCTGGAGTTTCGATAACTGTGAATCCACCAATTTGATCGCCCTCTTTTAAGATTTGAGAAACAGGATGTCCTTTTCCTGCCCAAAAGTTTTTCTGAAATTTCGAAATAAAATGATTCGGATTTGGGTATTCTGTAATTACATTTCCGTTTTCGGCAAATTCTTTTTCAGGTTCGCTACATAAAAGCGGAATATTCAGAGTTTCGCATATTGTTTTACTGCTTCCCTGATGATCGGCGTGTGCGTGCGTTAAGGCGTGTTTGGTTACCGTTTTGTTTTTTAAAGTTTTTAAAATTGTATTTGCTGAAGTTCGAATTCCTGCATCAATTAAAACATCTTCAATTACATAACAATTAATGGCATTTCGTGGAAATAAAGGGATTTGGTAAACGTCTTTGGCAATATTCTTCATCTTTTTGAAATTTTATTTTGACAAAGATTTGAATTCCGTTTTTCAATCCACTTGATAAATGTTAAGAAATGTCTTGACGGATTCTGCTTAAAGATTCTGGCGTAATTCCCAGAAAAGAAGCGATATAAATTAGAGGTGTTCGTTGTATTATTTTGGCTGGAGCCGATGTTAGAAAAGTCTGGTATTTTTCTTTGGCAGGAATCATTTGTAGTTTTAAAACCCGATCGGCCATACATAGGTAGTTCTGTTCGGCTAAAATTCTTCCGACACGTTCCCAATTCGGAATTTCGTTATACAAAAACTGCATTTTTTCGAAAGTAATCGAAAGCACTTCACAATCTTCAATGCATTGAATACTTTCAAAAGAAACCGATTGATTTATAAAACTGGAATACGAAGCAATAAAACCTTCATCACAGCTTAAATAAGTGGTAATTTCTTTTCCGTCTTTCAGATAATAAACTCGTGCTAATCCTTCAACAATAAAGAAAATCTTGTTGCTTATTTTTCCCATTGAAGAAAGATATTCTTTGGCCGTGAATTTTTCGTATTCAAAACAAGAATCAATCCTTTCGATTTCATTTTCAGAAAACGAAGAGATCGATAGTATTTGTTTTTGTAATTCAGCATTCACTATTTACAATATTTCAATTAATTCCGAAGCATTATTGATAACCGCTTTTGCACCGCTGTTTTTCAATTCTTGTTCTGTTCTGTAACCCCAAGTTACGCCAACAGGAAACATATTAGCGTTTACTGCCGTTTTCATATCAATATCAGAATCGCCAACGAACAGGATTTCTTCTGGTTTTAAATTCCATTTTTTGCTAATCTCAATCGCCTCAAACGGATTTGGTTTTTTAAGTTCTTCTGTGCTTAAACCAACCGCAATATCAAATTGTTTTGGGAATATTTCTGATGCTATTTTCTTCGTTAATTCATCGGCTTTGTTGGAGAAAACAGCCATTTTGATATTTTGTGAAGTCAGGTTTTCTAGTAACTCTACAATTCCGTCATAAGGTTTTGTTTTGAGCGTACAGATTTTAGTGTATTCATCGACCATACATTCAAAACAACTTTCGATTTCATCATCAGAATTGTTTGTGTCTGGCAATGCTTTGCTTACCAAATTTCGTAAACCACTTCCGATAAAATATTGGTAAGTGTCGTAAGTATGTGTGGGGTAACTTAGAGCAGTAAGCACTTTATTCATCGCATCTGAGATGTCTTCTAAAGAATTGACTAATGTCCCGTCTAAATCAAAAATAATTCCTTTAAATTTCATTTTGTATTAAATATTTTGAGCCAGAATGAACCCGCTTGTCCAAGCATTCTGAAAATTAAATCCGCCTGTAATAGCGTCTATGTTTACAATTTCACCAGCAAAATAAAGGTTTTCATGAATTTTGCTTTCCATGGTTTTGAAGTTGATTTCTTTTAAATCGATTCCGCCAGCGGTTACAAATTCTTCTTTAAAAGTACTTTTTCCGTTGACTTTAAATTCAGCTTTTGTTAATTGTGAAGCTAGGTTTTGCAATTGGTTTTTAGATAAATCTGCCCATTTCGTTTCAGAATCAATTCCCGAAGCCAGAACCAAACTTTCCCATAAACGATTCGGAAAGTCGAAAGGAGATTTTTTAGAAACGGCTTTTTTAGCGTGTTCTTGTTTTAAATCTTTCAGGATTTTTTCGGTATCTTCAAAATCAACATCATTTAGCCAATTCACAAAAATGGTAAACTGATAATTTTTGTCGTGCAGAATGCGTGCGCCCCAAGCCGAAAGTTTTAAAATCGCTGGACCGCTCATTCCCCAATGTGTGATTAATAAAGGGCCTGTAGATTCTAGTTTCGTATCTTTTACATTTACGGTTACTTGTGCAGCAACACCAGGTAATTCTTTAATTCTGGAATCTTTGATATTGAAAGTAAATAGGGAAGGAACGGGGCTCACAACGGCGTGACCATGTTCCTGAAGCATTTCCCAGATTTTAGGATTACTACCTGTTGCCATTACTAATTTTTCGGCAGCATAATTATCAGTTTGTGTATCAATTTTCCAATGATTTTCTTTTTTGAAAATGGATTGTACGCTTTGACCTGTCAAAACTTTTATGCCTAGTTTTTCGGTTGCTTTTAAGAAACAATCGATAATCGTTTGTGAAGAATTAGAAACTGGAAACATTCTGCCGTCTTCTTCGATTTTTAATTCGACACCGTGTTTTTCAAACCATTCAATGGTATCTCCAGAACAAAATTGATGAAAAGGCCCGCGAAGTTCTTTTTCGCCACGAGGATAAAATTTAACCAACTCGTTGGGTTCAAAACAAGCGTGTGTAACGTTGCATCGTCCGCCGCCAGAAACACGGACTTTAGAAAGCACTTCTTTTCCTCTTTCTAAAATAGCAATTTTGAGTTTCGAATTCTTCTCTGCAATATTAATTGCGGTAAAAAAACCTGCAGCGCCTCCGCCAACGATGATTATGTCGAAATTTTTGATCATATTTTTTTTTGGTTGCCACGAATTGCACAAATTGGCACTAATTTTTTTTCTGCCACTCCTGATAGCTATCGGGATAAAACGATTTACACAGATTTAAGTATGAATAAATTAATTCGTGGAAATTCGTGAAATTTGTGGCGAAAAAAAAATCCTTTTAATCCTAATAATCTGTGGCTAAAAATTTTATACTTTATATTTTATCTGGATTATCAGAGATAATTCCGTTTACTTGATAACTTTTTACTTTTTGAATGTCTTCTTCTGAGTTTACTGTCCAAGGTAAAACCAGAAAACCTTTTTCCTGCATTTGTTGCACATTTTCTTTATTCAATAAATTAAAATCAGGATGAATGGCTTTTGCTTTTATTTTTTCGGCGAAAGCCAAAGCAGTATCTATATTTTCTTCTGTTAAAACACCAATTGGGATATTTGGATTTAAGTTTGATGTTTCTTCCAGCATATTCCATTCGAAACTCGAAACTATAAATTGATTGTAATTCCAGTCTTTTTTTGAAACATATTCTTCAATTAAGCTGACAACTTTCGGTGCAGTTCCTAAGCCTTTTAATTCGATATTGATCAGGCATTTTTTGTCAACCAAATCAAAAACTTCGATTAAAGTTGGGATTTGGTATTTTCCATCAATTAAAAATGATTTTAATTCTGCTAGAGTAAAATCACCCACTAAACCTTTTCCATTGGTTGTTCTGTCGATGGTTTCATCGTGAATTACGATGATATGTCCGTCAGAGCTTAGGTGAACATCAAGTTCAATTCCGTCTGAATTTAGGTCTAACGCTTTTTGAAAAGCTTGTAAAGTATTTTCAGGTTCGTAGGCTTTGGCGCCTCGATGTGCAATCTTTAAAACATTCATTTTATAAAGGTTCAGAGTTGCAAAGGTACAAAGGAGCAAAGGAAAAATAATAGCCACAGATTAAAGGATTAAAATGATTGTCAAAATCTGTGCTAAATTATGTCTCTCGCAGATTTAGCAGATTCGGCAGATTGCTTTTAAATTATCTGCTCAATCTCCTAAATCTGCGAGAGGAAAATATTTTTTAAATCTCTTCTAATAAAACAATATCAAAATCATTGTCAATAATCACTTTTCCATCAATTACTTCAACTTCTTGATTCGAGTAAGTGTCTTTTAGTTTTGTTCCGTTTGGAAAGATGTCACCGATTGGAAGTTCTTTTCTGCCTTTTGGTAAATCTACTCCCATAACAACTTTATCTGTAAAAGAGCCGTTTCGTAAATATTCTGGAAAAAGTATAAGGATACGGATTAATCAGTTTGTGAATTCCAGCTCCAACGGCAGGATGATTTCGTCTAAACTGACCTAATTTCTGCCAATGTAAAAGTGTTTTCTGCGTTTCAGGATTATTCTGAATATCCTCCCAATTCATATTAGAACGTAAAGTGGCATCGCCTTGAGTTCCTTCAATAACTAAAGATCTAGCTGATTCGTCTCCATAATAAACTTGAGACATTCCAGGAGAAAGCAATAGTTTATTGGCTGTTTCAATGCTTTTTGTTCTGTTGGCATCAAAAGGCTGTCCGTCGTCGTGAGAAGACATATAATTAAGAACAGAATAGCCTTTTAAATCATTATTCAAATGCATTCGAATATTTAGAAAACAAACCTTCGTAATCGTTTTGAGCAGCATTCCATTTAAACTCAAAATTGATCATGCTGTTGAAACCATTTTGGAAATAATTGACTTTTCGATCTCCAAAATCATAGTCCTGCCCTCCGCTAATTCCGTAGCCATAAACCTCGGCAATTGTATAAAATGGGTTTTGATCTAAAACTTGCATCGGATGATGTTTTTTCCAAGTTTCAAAAGCGTACTCACATTCTTTTTTAAAATCTGCCCAAACGTTTTCGTCGGTATGTTTTACAGTATCTCCTCGGTAACCATCAATTCCAAATTCTAAAATATAATCTGTAAGCCATTTAATGATGTAATATTTTGGTGTTCTTGGATAATTTGTTCTTTTGAAAAATTCATCCAAAGAAGATACTTCTTTTTCGTAACGACCTTCTTTTTTCCATTTTTCAATTAAGAGAGGAGGGAGCGCTACTTCCTGAGTACTTTCTGTTCTAACATCCGGAAGATTATCAACCAAAGTACACATCGTTGTATTTTCGAACGATTTGTAATCGCAGACAACGCCAGTTCTTACCCAATCTGAAGGCCAAACTGGATCTTCTGGAGTTACTGGACCTGTATGATTGATTACGCCATCGAGAATTATTCTGATTCCTTTTTCGTGTGCCTTTTTTACCAAGTTGGCTAAATCTTGTTTTGTTCCGAAGTTAGGATCTAAAGCAGTCCAGTCTTTTGCCCAATAGCCATGAAAACCATAGCTAAGTCCAGTTCCTTCATCAACACCATCGTGAATCTGTTCTACAATCGGCGTAAGCCAAATGGCATTGATTCCTAGTTTTTCAAAATATCCTGATTCTATTTTTTTAGTGATTCCGATAATGTCACCGCCTTCAAATCCGCGTAGTTTTCCGGGAGTTTTAGTTCGGTTAAAATTGACATCGTTTGAAGTATCTCCGTTGTAAAAACGATCTGTAAGTAAAAAATAAACATTTGCGCCTTCCCAAACGAAAGGTGTTTTCGAAGTATTATTCATTGTAACTGATTTTGAGCCAGAACAACTCATTGTTAAGTATACTAAAGATAAAAAAAGGAAAGTGTATTTTTTCATTATTTAGGAATTTTTTAGACATACATTATGTTGAAAAAAATAGCCACAGATTAAAGGATTTGAAAGGATTTTTTTCTTCTGTCACGAATTGCACAAATTTTCACTAATTCAAGTATGATAAATAAATTCGTGGAAATTCGTGCAATTTGTGGCGAACAAAATCTGTGTTAATCTGTGTAATCTGTGGCAAAAAAAAGTTTCTCGCAGATCTCGCAGATTCGGCAGATTTTCTTTTTTAATTATCTGCTTAATCTGCAAAATCTGCGAGAGAATAAATATTGCTATTCTAATTCTAAAACCAAAGCTGATTTTGGTTCTAAAGTAATTTCAGAAGCTAAATCGAATGTTTTTCCTGTGATAACATCTTTACCAGATTTAAAGTTTTTGATGCTTTCTTTGAAACGGTTTGTTTTTACAACTTGTTCTTTAGCATTATTATTGAAAACGACCATTACCGTTTTAGCATCTGTATATCTGAAATAAACATAAGTGTTGTTTTCAGGAATATAATGCGTCATTTTTCCGAAATGAACTGCTTCGTTTGTTTTTCTCCAGCTGAATAATTTCGAACTGAAATCAAAATAAGCTGCCTGTTCTGGAGTTCTTCCTTCTTTTGTAAAAGCATTGTTTTTATCGCCAGCCCATCCGCCTGGGAAATCTTGACGAATATCGGCATCGCCGCCTTTACCTTTATCTCCGCCCATTCCAATCTCTGAACCGTAATAGATTTGCGGAATTCCACGAACTGTTGCCAATAAAGTCATTGCCAGTTTGTATTTTGGTAAATCATATTTGAACTTTTCGTTCATACGATCTGTATCGTGATTTTCGGAAAAAACCAAAATGTTATTGGTATTTGGATATAAAAAATCCATTGCAAAATTGTTGTAGAATTTAATCAATCCGCTGTCCCAGTTTGGTTCATCTTCACTGAAAGCAGAAGTGATTTGGCTTTGAAGCGTAAAATCCATTACAGAAGGAAGGTTTGAATTGTAGTTTTCAATCGCACCAATTTTACTGTCTTTTTGCCAAAAAGCTAAATTCGCTTGATTGTGCATCCAGATTTCACCCACAATATTAAAATTAGGATATTCATCTGTAATAGATTTTGCCCAATTTGCCATAGCAGTTTTGTCAGAGTAATTATAAGTATCAACTCTAAAACCATCAAGATTTGCAAATTCAATCCACCAAATAGCATTTTGAGTTAAATATTTGGCAACAAGAGGATTTCTTAAATTTAAATCCGGCATAGAAGGTACAAACCAGCCATCAACACAAACTTCCTGATCTATTTTTGAAGCATGGATATCTGTAATTACTTCACGACGGTGATGCGTTTGCGTGAAAGTTTCGAATTGATTGAACCAAGTTTTAGTTGGAATATCTTTCATCATCCAATGGGTAATTCCCCAATGATTCGTTACATAATCCATAACCAATTTCATATTCTTTTTGTGCATTTCTGCAGAAAGACGAGCATAATCGTCATTCGTTCCGTAACGTGGATCAATTTTGTAAACGTCCGATTGTCCGTAAGTATGGTACGAATGCTGTTTGTCGTTGTCTTCGCACAAAGGTGTGCTCCAAATTGTGGTTGCACCAAGAGACGAAATATAATCTAAGTTTTTAATGATTCCTTCGATATCTCCGCCATGACGTCCGCTAGGATCTTGACGATTTCCTTTTTCAGTTAAAGAAGCGTCGCTATCGTTTTTCGGATTTCCGTTTGCAAAACGATCCGGCATGATTAAGTAAATCAAATCAGATGCATCGTAGCTTTTTCTATCGGCAGAATTCGCTCTCCTTTCTTTAAGCGTATATTTTTGTTTAAAGGCAACTTTATTATTGTTTTTGAAAGAGAAAATCAATTCAGAAGCTTTGACATCTTTTGTATCGATGGTTACGAAAAGATAGTTTGGGTTTTCTGTTTTTTCTACATTTTTGATCGCAACATTGTTGGAAACTGAAGCTTCGTATTGTGCGATATTTTTTCCGTAGAACATAATCTGCAGTTCCGAATTTTTCATTCCTGCGTACCAAAATGGTGGTTCTGCTTTTTGGATTTGCGCTTTCGCGGAAGCGGAAAACAACAGAACCATTAAAACTATTTTATAAAATATGTGGTTAATTTTTAGGTTATTCATAGTAAAGATGAATTTAAACCATATAAGAAATGTAAGAACATTTAAGACAAAAACTGGGGAGATTTCTATTTAAATGGACTTACATTTCTTATATGGTTTATTAAATTATTTTGTTTCAATAATGCTTATCGCATAACCTCCTCCTGGAGCAGAAAACTGAGATAATTTTGATTTATTGGTTACAGCAATTTTCTTGATTGTGTAAGCTTGCGGATTAGTTTTGTAATGCGCATCTTTTGCATCAGCGTAAATTGTTGCGGTATATTTTTTACCTTTCTCAAGGAAACTGAAATCAATGTTTGATGTACGTGGCGTTTCTCCGTTTACGTTTCCAACAAACCAGTTGTTTGTTCCTTTTGCTTTACGAGCAACAGTGATAAAATCTCCTGGCTCAGCTTCAATATATTTACTTTCTGACCAATCTACAGCCACATCTTTAATGAATTGGAAAGCATCTGGGAAACGGTTGTAGTTTTCTGGAGTATCTGCCGCCATTTGCAACGGACTATACATCGTAACATACAATGCCAATTGGTTACAGATTGTACTGTTTACATGCGATTTGTTGTCCGGATTCATTTTGCTGATATCCATTTCGAAGATTCCCGGAGTATAATCCATTGGACCACCAATTAAACGTGTAAATGGTAAAACTGTTACGTGATTTGGTTTTGAACCTCCAAAAGCTTGGTATTCTGTTCCTCTTGCTGCTTCGTTTCCAATTAAGTTAGGATACGTTCTAGCGATTCCTGTTGGACGAACTGCTTCGTGAGCATTCACCATAATTTTATAATCAGCTGCCTTTTCGATAGCGTATTGATAATGGTTTACAATCCATTGGCTGTAGTGGTTTTCGCCTCTTGGTAAAATATCACCTACGTAACCGCTTTTTACAGCATCGTATCCGTTATCATTCATGAATTTGTAAGCTGCATCCATGTGACGCTCGTAGTTACGAACAGATCCAGAAGTTTCGTGGTGCATGATGATTTTTACACCTTTAGATTTAGCGTATTCGTGAAGACCTTTTACATCAAAATCTGGGTAAGGAGTCAAGAAATCAAAAACATAATCTTTAGAATGTCCAAACCAGTCTTCCCAACCTTCGTTCCATCCTTCAACTAGAACAGCGTCGAAACCATTTGCAGCAGCGAAATCAATATATTTTTTTACGTTAGCATTGTTTGCTCCGTGCGTTCCGTTTGGTTTTGCTTTTGCGAAATCTGTAACACCTAATTGAACTGTTGGGTAATCGTTTGTGTATGACCAAGAGCTTTTTCCTGTGATCATTTCCCACCAAACACCAACATATTTTACTGGTTTAATCCAAGAAGTATTATCAATTTTTGATGGATCGTTTAAGTTATAAGTCATTTTTGAAGCTAAGATTTCTCTAGCATCATCGCTCACAATAATCGTTCTCCAAGGCGAATGATTTGGCGCTTGCATATGACCTTTATCTCCTTTTGCATCTGGCGTTAACCAAGATTCGAAAACTAAATTTTTATCGTCTAAATTCAAGTGCATACAAGAATAGTCAATCAAAGCTGCTTCGTGTAAGTTGATGTAGATTCCATCAGCTGTTTTTAACATCAAAGAAGTCTGAACTCCTGTTGGTGAAAAAGATTTTTGAGAAACGTTTGCTGTATATGCTTTCTCAGATAAACCTCTAATTTCTGATAATTTAGATTTTGTATAATCGTATTCCTGAGTGTCATAATCTCCTGGAATCCAGAAAGCAGTATGATCTCCTGTCATAGCAAATTGAGATCTTTCTTCTTTAATTACAAAATAGGTAAGATTCTTTTGTGCTGGAAATTCATATCTAAATCCAAGTCCGTCGTCGAATAAACGGAAACGGATAACGATTTGTCTGTCTGTTCCTTTTTGGTTTAAAGTAACAGCCAATTCATTATAATGATTTCTAATGTGATCTACTTCTCCCCAAACTGGTTTCCAAGTTTCATCAAAAGTTGAGGTTTTAGTGTCAGCAATTGTAAAATCATTCAATAAAGACTTTTTATCATCTTTAAGTTCAAG
>NZ_DHEI01000090.1:16322-17114 GCF_002399805.1 Flavobacterium sp. UBA4854 | reverse complement strand
TTTATATTGAAAAAGATAATCAGTAGCCGTTTTTTTATCGACATTCACTTCTCCAACTAAGATTTTATCTGGATCTAAATCAATAAATTCAGGTTTTGAAGGAATGTCAAAAGTGAAGCTTTGTTGTCTTTTATCTATTAAAATATCCTTTCTGATTTTAGTTTCGTTTACGTAAAAATCAACTTTTAAAGGCAGTGTAAAGGTTTGCACCGAACTATCTTGAGATTGACTTATTGTAATGGTAACTTTTCCATTTGCATATTTGTAAGTCACATCCAGAATTGGACTTCCGGCATTATAATACCACTGATCGAAATATGGCAACCAGTCTTTTCCAGTCACTTCTTCCATCGATAAACGCAGCTGATGCGGTTCGCCAGATTTATAAGCATTTGTAGTCAAATAATGATTTAACCCTTTAAAAAAGGCTTCGTCACCCATTTGGTTTTTCATGGCATATAAAATAATCGAACCTTTAGAATAGCTGATATTGTCAAACATATCGTCTGCGTTTCTGTAGTGAAAACGTGCTAAAATAGGGCTATCACCATTTTTTTGAGAGCGCAAATAATTCTGCAATTTTTCATAACGTGATCTGTCTTCGCCATCTTGTCCAGCATCATGACCATGCCATAAAACTTCTCCAAAAGTGGCAAACGATTCATTCATGGTTAAGTTTGACCAAGACTCAGCCGTTACGTAATCTCCAAACCATTGATGAAAAAGTTCGTGAGCAATGGTACTTTCTTGATTATCATCTAATAATTCGCGTTCTGTTTTTTGTACATATTC
>NZ_DHEI01000090.1:8324-16131 GCF_002399805.1 Flavobacterium sp. UBA4854 | reverse complement strand
TTTGCCCAAGGATATTCTACACCAAGCATTTTGCTGTAAAAATTCATCATATCTGGCGTTTTATAAAAAATCTGTTTGGCATATGGCGCATATTTCGGCTCTAAATAATAGCTGACTTCTTTGCCATTATAAGAATCTTTATAGACTTTAAAATCACCAACGGCCATCATAAACAAATAAGGTGCATTTGGTTGTTCCATCTTCCATGTATCGGTTCTTGTCCCGTCTTTATTTACTTTTTGTGAAGCCAATTTACCGTTTGAAAGTGTGGTATATTTTGCCTCAACAGTCATCGCAATTTCAGAAGTTGTTTTCTGATTTGGTTTATCAATTGTTGGGAACCAGCAAGAAGAAGCTTCCGTTTCGCCTTGCGTCCATATTTGTGTTGGTTTGTCACCTTTTCCGTCAGGATTAATAAAATACAATCCGTTTGAGTTGGTAATCGATTCGCCCGCTTTGCTTTTCAGCTCTGCTGGTTTTGCGGTGTAATTAATAAAAATCGTGTACTTTTCAGTTCTTTTATATTTTCTGTTTAAAGCGATTGAAAGTTCTTCATTATCATATTTGTATTGCAACGGAATACTTTTTTTGCCATCAATAATAGCAATTTCTTTAAAATCCATTCCTTTTGCATCTAACTTAAGCGAATCGGTTTCATAGAAATGCGGTTTTAAAGTAATCCATTCTTTTCCGTACAAATAACGTTTTCCATAATCGAATGAAACTTCCAATTTGGTATGAATTAAATCGTGTGTTTTTAAAGGAGTAGCGCGGTAAATAGATAATTCATCAACCTTTTCTGCTTTGTTTTGTGCCTCAATTTTTGGACTCATCAAAACGACAAGACCCAAAAAAGTATATTTTAAAAAATGGTTTTTCATTTTTATTGTTTTTGAAAGTTCTTTACAATTTTTCGATAATTCTGACTTCGCCGTCTTTTTCATCTTCACTCAAAATATTCGATGGTTTTTTGGTGTAAGACAATAAAGTCCACTGCACTATTTTATTTGTCGGATATAAATCTGCCTGAGTTTTAATCCATTTTTCAGCTTCTTGCGCAGAAGACGTTTTTTCTATCGCCCAAGCCGAAACAAGGTTGTTTGCCGGAAGGAAGTTCATAACTGTATTATCCACTACAGGACGGAAAGCGACGATTTTATCTAAAAATTTCGAAGCCATTTCTTTGTTTCCAAGACTGTTATAACATTGATAATCCAGCCAGTTTTCTAGTCTTTCATCTATGTTTTCATCATACGGTTTTCCAACGCCTAAATTCTCTGGAAACAGTTTGGCATCGGCAATAAATTGTAATGCTTTTTTGTACTGCTTGTTTTTCATTTCTGCCAAAGCTTGCATTAATTTGGCTTCGTGATACAATTGTCTTCCTGCCGTTGCGCCTTCAAACGGAAGAATTTGCAATTTGGTCAAGAACGAATCGGCTTCGCGGTATTTTTTATTTAGCAATAAAGTTTTAGCGTAAAGCATTCCAATCAAATAATTTTCTTGATGTTTTTTATAGAAAGATTCAGCCGTTGTAAGTGCTTTATCAAATTGTTTTTGAGCGATGTAATGTTCTGCCAACATTTTGTGGTATCTCCACCCTTGCGGATCCAATTTTATTGCCTGCTGAAGACTTGCCAATACTATTGAAGCATCGTCTTTGAATAAAGAGGCTTTTGCGCCATAAAAAGCAGGATCATTTGGTTTTGAACCACATTCTGAAAACAATCTTTTAGCTTCTGAAATACTGTTACGATTCCATTCAATTAAACCTAAATGATATTTTAATTGGTATTGATCGTTTGTTTTAATTAATAATTTCAAAACTTCAGCCGTTTCATTCCTGAAAGGAAAACTTGTTCCAGGTTTAATTTTGCTTACATCAACTGGTTTGTTTTCTAAAAAGGCTTTCCAATAGATAATTTCAGCACTTGGTTCTGCGATAGAAAACACTTTTAGAGCTTCTTCTTTTCGGCTTAAATTATTATACCAGATTCCTAATTCAAGAAAAGTCTGTTCTGGCATTTCGTTTTGAATAGCAGCAACAAATGCATTTTTTGAATCGTTTGAATTGTTCGAAAGGTATTTTTCAAAATCAGCAAAATGATTCAGCGGATCTAATTTTGTAATGGTTTTTAAAACCGAATTTGCTTTATCGGAATTATTTTGAAGACGATATAAAACCGCTAAAACCTGTAAACCTTCTATGTTGTATTGATTATATATTAAGCTTTTTTCAGCATATTCAATCGCTTTTGGCAGATCGTTTTCTGCTAAATAAATTTTACTTAAAGCGGTGTAAGCAGGACTTCTAAATTCAACACTTGCAGCAGCAATATCAAAACCGTCTTTTGCATCGGTATTATTTCCTAAATGAAAGTTTGCCAAAGCATAAAAATAATTTCCAGCAGGATCATAAGTGTCTATTGACAAAGCTTTGCTTGCCGAATTTACAGCTGCTTTGTAATCTAATTTTCTGATTTGTAAAGAAGCCAATGCAGAAAGAGCAGGAGCGTAGTTCGGATCTAGTTTTAAACAAGCATTCAATTTATCTTCAGCCAGAACATAATCTTTAAAACTGATGTAGTTTTTTCCTTGCTGATACAATCCGTAAACCGAATTATGATCAAAATCTTTTGGTATTTCTACAGGACGATTGATGTTTCCGTCTTCTGGAGCAGAATTCCAAACCAATTTATTGCCACCCAAAACAAATTTCAATTTATTAGAATCGACTTTTACCTGAATAGAATCTTTGAAAGTTTGCATTGTATTAAGCGCAATATCCTTTGAATACACTTTTTTATCGTTTTCAAAAACTTCAATTTTTTCATTTAGTTTTTGAAGCGGAGAAAAATAGATTTTCAGCCAGTCGTTTTCATTTTTAATGTTGACTGAACCATAATTATTGGCTTTTACAAAACCTTTTGTCTGTTTTACAGGAAACCAATATTCTGTCCAAGTATCGGTTTGATACGGTGCAAACGAACGTTGTTTGAAAGGCGTAAGATTACTGCCTTCGCTCGCCTGATTAAATAATCTTCCGCTTTGCACTTCTACATATTGTCCGTCAGTATCGGTCAATAATTTTTCCCAAATCATTCCTTGTTGAGACAATCCCCAAATCCAGATTTTTTTTCCTGGTTTATCATCGTGATTGCCATATCTTCCCATTCCGAAATCTTCGTCATGATAGTATCCACCAAAGAAATCATCGTATTTCCCGAATACGTGATACGACTTGTAACCTCCAAAATTGTTGTTTTTGTAGAAAGATAAATCTTTGCTATTTTCTTTATCAATTGGCCACGAATGGTAATCTCCGTTATGACCAATATAAGTCTGTCCTGGGTAAATAAACTGCAGATTTTCGGCCGCTTTAATTCCCGTATTCATCCAAGTATAATAAGGCTGTTCGAATTCGGTTGTGTTAGACCAAAACGAATTTGTGGTAAAATAGGCTTTGTCTTTTGGCAGATTGATGTCTAATTTCCAAGAAGTTCTCGTTAATAAATCTAAAACGCCAATCACACAGCTAATGCTTCCGTCTTCTCGATTTATGATTTTGTAATCGACAGGAGTGGCGCAGTTTGGAGTGTGACCGATAATTCCGTAATTGCCTTCAACACCACCGCTTGTCCATGGTCCGCGCATGGCAATGTCTCTAAATTTTACAACATGATTATTGTAAACTATGTCTTTTCCTGTAGATTTTTCTATAGCCGACCAGACTTTTCCACCAATTTCTGGCAGAATCATCAGTTTGATATAATCGTTTTCAATTTCGATTACTTTCCATTCTTTCTGAACGGGTTTATCAGTAAAACCGTCAAAACGGAAATACGGATAAAACTTAGTATCTGGTTTCGGAATCGGATCAGGATCTGAGAACGGATATGTGGTAAATACTTTTTTGTATTCTTTTATAGTGGTTTTGTTTTGTGCTGTGACAAAAAGGCTTCCAAGGAGTAAAAAGGATAGTAATGGTCTAAATTTCATGATGGAGAGCTTGGTTTTTTGTGGTTGTTTTTTTTTGCCACAGATTATACGGATTAAAAGGATTTTTTTTCAATCTATGCGTAATAAAAATTAATCTGTGTAATCTGTGTAATCTGTGGCATATTTTTTTGAGCTTTTTTGTCATTTCGACGAAGGAGAAATCTTCGTGAGAAACTCCGCAAAGTATATCGTCAATCTTTGTCGAGCTACTTGTGGAGGTTTCTCCTTCGTCGAAATGACAAATTGGACGAGGTAATTGTTGTATTTGAAAAATTACTTAACAATAAGTAACCATCCTTTTCCTTTAGGAACAGTTATTTCGTCTTTTGCTGTGAATGTTTTTGCAGGTTGGAAATTGGTAACTTCTGGAGCAGTAATAGTTGCTTTTGCAGGATTGATTCCTAGTTTTTTCCAGTCAATATTTAGTTTCACATTTACATCAGCATCTGCCCAACTTGCGATTGAAATTAAAGCCGTTCCGTTCTTTTTGTAAACTGTTGCTAAAACTTTGTCATTGTTTGTTTTTACAGGACAGTTTTCGCTCCAATATCCAATCATTTCAGAACCTTTAATTCCGAAAGAATCCCAGACTTTCCAAATGTTTCTCGGGTCAGCACCGTCGCTCCAAGGCAATCTGTTTGTCATTCCGTAAACCATTCCTCTCCACGGATTTCCACCATCTTGAAGCATTTCTCCCATTAATCCAAACGGAATTCCGCTTACTTCTGTCAAGAAAAAGTCAGGCTGATTTTTTTCGTAATCAAAATATTCACCAAACCATAATTTATTGATGTACGGGAAGTGCTCCATGTATAAGTTGGCACTGTTATTAAATCCGTCACTTTTGTTGTATTGGTTTGCACTGTGCAAGTCGATAATTCCTGGATGCCCGTCTTTTGTTAAAACTCTTTTGATACGTTTCATTGTGATTCTGTCAAAAGCAACGTCATCTAAATAAATTCCGTCAATACCAACATTTTGAGTCAGCCAATTCATTCCTTCTACATAGTAATTGTGCCAACGGTTCATACCACTGTTTACGATTGCCGCATCTTTAATTTCAGGAACAAACCAAGCAGCGATATAATCGTCGCCAACATGTTCTTGAAGCCAAGAGAATCCGCCACCTTTTCCTGGAGAATAGATTTCGTGACCTAAACTTCTAAGAGCAAAAGTCTCATAAGCTTTGTTTGAAACCTCTCTAACCGTGTTGTAGATTTTTACTTTTAATCTTTTTTCGTGTGCTTCATCGATATACGTTTTCATCTTTTTGAATTCGATAAAAGGATAATTAATATACGGATTGATTGCGTTTGCGTGGTGAATATTAATTACCGTTGCACCAGTTTTAGCAATAGAATCAATTGGGCTGTATTTGTGGTAAAACTTTGTATCCCATTGAAAATCTGTATTTATTGTATGGAAAGGCGTAATTAGCAAGTTGAAGTTATAGTATAAAACATCACCTTTTTTCATTGTTCTAGCACCGCTGTACGCATTTACTAAAACCGATTTTGGATTTGGTGTAATGGTAATGCCGCCCTTATTTTCGTTACCCCATGAAGTAGGCAGTAATAAAGGTTTTTGTAAATAGAAATTAGTATTTAAAGGGCGGCTATATTTTTCATCTCTCAAAGAAAACTGCAATCCAGAATTTACAGCACCAATCCAGGCGCCGTCTTGGTTTTTATGTGCAACATCCCATTTCCAATCGAAAGTTGCAGGACGATCACCACCTTTTTGGCCTAATCCCATCATGTATTTTGCAGATGTTGGTTGCATTGGCATTTGGAAATTAATGTCATTAAAGGCAACATCTTCAAGAGCTGTAACTTTCACGATATAATGTACAAAACCGTCAAATTCAACAGAAGCATTTACATCCATTTGAACTGATTTTGAAGTTGAAGTGCTTTCCCAAGAAACTGTTCCAGCTTCTTTTTTAGTGAATTTTACACCGTTGTTTTTCCATTGCACTTCTTTTCCTGATGCGTCAACAAAATGAAAATCGATTGGTGAGCTTAAAACGTCATTTGCTTTTGCTGTTACAGAAGTCATTTCTGGCGTAAAGAACGTTTGGATTTGCGCAGGGAATCCGTTTGGAGCTAAAATTAATTTTCTTCCTAATAAAGCAATTTCAGAATTGTTTACTGTTAATGGAGTATATGGAGCAATAATTGTATTTTCTTGCGCTAAAGTTGAGTTTAACCATTTTAGGCGAGTCATTTTTTCTGGACTATCGATGCCTCCGTTTTTGGTTACTTGGTTAGAAACCGTAATTTGTAGATTGATTTCTTTTGATTTTCCATCAGCAATAACCGTTGCTTTTCCGTTGTAAGTTCCAGCAGCAGCTGTTTGCGGAACATCGATACCGCACCACATAGCTTGAATATTTCCTTTTGATACAGAAACTGTATTAGTAAAAGGATTTCCGTCATATTTCGTTCCGTCAGTGTTGATGCAGCTGATATCTTTAGCTTCGATTGTTGCACCAGTTGTACTTACGAAATTGGTAAAAGTTACTTTGATGTTTTTTAAATCTTCAAGAGCATAAACGCCTAATTGAAAAGCTAAATATTCACCTTTCATTGCCGTATCAGAAAAGCTATTTTGAACGCCTTTTTGAATCCATCTTTGTGGCAAATCTGATTTTAATTTGATAGAATGTTCTCTGTCTTCTGGGAAAACTAAAAATGAATTTCCACTGTTTTTTGCAACAAGAGTTGAAGTTTCGGCAGCTGTCGCAATTACTTCCATTGGGTAAAAACTATTGAAAGCATTTACGCTCTGAATTTCTGTTACAGCCGCATTGTCTTTTAAGTTTGCTTTTACATTAGAAAGCCATTTTGCATCGGCTTTGTCTTCAGGTTTCTGATAAATTCCCTTTGGATAATTTGCAGTTCCTTCGTCTACATAAGGCATGTAATAAATATAGTATGTTCCTTTTCCAGAAATTGGTTCGAAGTAAATAGTACCGTTTTCTCTATTGATGTTTTCGGTTTTTATGTTCTGAATATCTTTTCCAGACGCATCCTGAACGATAATCTTTTTAAGTTCTAGATTTGTGTCTCTTCTTCGCCATTCGATAGTTGTTTTAGCAACATTTCCTGAACCAGAAAAAGCAACTACAGCACGGTGATTTCCTAATTGATTCGGATTCCAGCTGTCATTTCCGTCTGAATATTTAATTTGTGCAGTTAGAGGAATACTGATCGTGATAAAACACATTATCAATATTCTGCGTAAAAGCGTTGTGTTGTTTAGGTTTAGTTTCATTGTATTGTATAATCAGGTTAAATAGTATATTTTGAGTTTAGTAAACGGCTTTCCATCCTTGTTTTTTCCAATAAGCTATAATAGGTTTATAAGGCCCGTATTTGTGCTGTTCTTCAGAGAAATTATCATTAAACGGACTGTGCGCATAATCGATCGGTTTGCCCATTTTGTCTGGATAATCCAATGTTTTTGGGTTTGGTCTTGTATGTACAGAATCGTCGTTTACATAAGCTGCAATGTCAAGTGCTTCTTTGTCTGTAAGATACGGTTTTCCTAGTTGAACTTTATCATAAGGCATATTGCTTTTTAGCCATTGTGCTTGTTTGATTACGCGATGCATGCTTGAACCAGGCTGATAACCATATTGTCCCCAAAGTGGAGGATAGGTGTAACCCGATTTGTCTGCATTGTAAACTCCTTCGCCATTGTTTCCGTGGCATCTTGCGCAGTTTTCAGCAAATAAAACTTTTCCTCTTTCTGGGCTTGCTGCTACATCTGGAAATTCGATTTCTAAATTTTTGGCTCCTTTAAA
>NZ_DHEI01000090.1:2352-8143 GCF_002399805.1 Flavobacterium sp. UBA4854 | reverse complement strand
CTGTCCAACGGAAGCGGTTTTCCAGAATGCGGACGCATAATGCAGTTATTAACTCTTTCTGCTAAAGTAAGTACTTTGTTTTCGCGTCCGCGATATTGTGGATAATTGTCGTGTGAAGACATTAAATTGAATGCATGAGGTTTTGTTCCTGCATCTTGATGACAGTTCGTGCAGTTCATTTTATTGCCTAAATATTGTCCGTTTTTTCCGTTTGGACCAATATAATAAGCGGTTTTCATCATTAATTCTCTTCCATAACGAACCGATTCTCCAAATTGATCATCTGGAATTTTAGAAGTATCTATTGTAATATAGCCTTCTTCATCTTCTTTTTCTTCAGTTGTTTTTGAAGCTAAAGTTTGAGAATTTGATTTGGTGCAGGAATTGAAAACAGCGATTGACAATGCTGAAAAAAGTCCGATAAGAAATGTTTTTTTCATGGGTACTATTTTTAATCTTATTTCTTTTCCTGCAAGGTTTTGCAAACCTTGTAGGTATTCGTTTTGTATTTAAACCTGTAAGTTTTTCAAAATCTTGCAGGAGAGTCATTTTTCTAATTTTGAAGAAAAGGTTTTAGTTTTTCTTCAGGAATAAAGATGGTTCTGTATGGCGGAATTTCAGATTCTAATGCCCAAATAAGTATTCCTTTTTTATTGGTCAAAACTGTAATATGTCTTTTAGAACAACAAACCAAAAAGAGGTCTTTATTGATCATGTAAGCGCTTCCCATTCGGTCATTGTAAATATCTTTTGGTAATTTGATATGAAAATCAAGTTTTACATCATTGTTTTTTTCGTCTACTTTTAAGGCAAAAACAGAAGATTGTTTTACGTCAACACCATTATCAAAAAAGAGCAAGCTACCTTCTTGATCGATATGTGCGGCATGTGCCTGAGAGAAATTGGCATCTGGAGCCATTTTCATTGTGCCGCCTTTTCCTAATTTCCAGATTACTTTTCCTGTTTTAGAATTGATTTTCCAAATCTGGCCATTGTTGTAGAAAGAAATTAAAAAGTTTCCATCTTTATCGTAACTCAAACTGTTGGCATGCGTCCAATCCTTTTTGGTTTTTAGTAAATCTTTATCTTTAAACGGATCTAAATCATCAAAAACACTCCATTTCCAAAGTTGTTTTCCTTTTTTATTTAAAATTACAATTCCGTCTCCGTTAATTGTATCTTGTTTTTTTCCTCCGATAGAAGTCAAATCGATTATTTTTTGCTCAACAGTTAAAGCGACAATTTCATCAGCCGATTTTTTTATGATTTCATGATGAAGAACCTGCTTCAAATCGCCCTGTCCTTTTTTAATATGGGTTAAAGTATCGCCTTGAAGGTTAATTTCTAAAATCTCACTTCCATAACTCGTTGGTTCGTCATTTGTGCCTAAAATAGAAAGAATGGTTTGGTCTTTTGTAAAATGAACCACTTTAAATCCAGTTCCTTCAATAGTATGATACCATCTTAAGTTCCCTTTGTAATCAACAATATAAGCCGTTCCGGGAGTTTCTCTTTTCGCTAAAAGCAGAAAGCCTTTTTTGAAATTTTCAGGCAATAATTCTGGTTTCGGACAATTGGCTTTGAATTGTTTCTGTAGCCATTCTGGAAGTTTTCTAGATTTGAAAGTATAAACTTTACTAGTTTGTTTATTTCCGTCTTGAACTGTAATTAATTGAAAACTATAATCGGTTTCTGGAATTATGTTGCAAAGTACCAAGGAATGTTTTAAACCAGTATTTGAAATAGGAGAGGTTATTTTATTTTCAATTCCTTTTTTGTCAGACCAATATTCTGCATATACCTGAGCTTGGTCATTCGTAGTAACATCGATCTGAATTTTCAATTCGTTGTTGCTATGAGTGCCAATATTGATATTGGAGATAATTTGGCTTTTAGAACAGCTTGCCAGTGCAAGGAGAACTAAAATAAAACTTCCTTTTAATATTATTTTTTTGATCATTTGAAAAGCTTCTTTTGTGAAACAGAAAAATACTTTTTTATATAAAAAAAACAAGAACAGACAGACTGTTTTACTGTCTGTTCCTGATTATTTTTTTATTGTCTGTCGGCGTTGCTTAAATTTGGATTAAGGTCAACCTGACTTTGCGGATAAGTGTAATATTTGTTTTGCGGCATTTTGATTAAAGCGGCTTCACCAACTCTAAGATGATATGCGTTTACCAAAACATCATATTTGTTCATTCTGATCAAATCGGCGCGACGTTTTCCTTCGTAGAAAAGTTCCCATCCTCTTTCTTGTAAAATAGCATCTCTCAAACTAGTTTGCGTAAGAGCCGATAAAACCAAAAGTTTTGCATGCGACCTTCCTTTTACTTGATTGATTAGATCTATCGCTTCTTGAGTTGGACCACTGATCTCGTTTATGGCTTCAGCTCGGCTTAATAAAACATCAGCATAACGAAGGATATTTACACTATGGCCATCGTAATATGTCGTAGTTTCATCATCGGCATATTTTCTAGTAGAAACGTCTGGCATATAAAATTCACCAGCTGGTGGCTGAGCTCCTAATGAAGGCGCTTGTTTGTGAAGCAACCCGTCTGTCCCTTCAAATTCAGGGAAGAAACATTGTTTTCTTTCATCTTCATCACCAAAAGTGTTATAGAAATCCCAGTTTACAGTATAATACTGCCATCTGTTTTGAACTACAGGGTGATCAACAGGACCAAAGTGGTTTAATAATTCTGTTCCGTTTGTATTAGCATCACTTAAAGAAGAGAAGATATTTTCGCTGCACCATTTGTTACTTTCTTTAAACAAACCTAAGTAAGAAGGATAAAGATGATATTCGTTTAGATCCATTACCTGCTGAGTAAGTGTAACTACTTTTTGCCAATCGTGATTGCGCAAGTATAATTTTGCTAGTAAAGTAAGTGCAGCACCTTTTGTAGCGCGACCAACATCATTACTACCATAAATTGCATTTTCTTTATAGTTTACAGGCAAAATAGCAGCAATTTCTGTAAGGTCTTTAATAATGAAAGCATCAATTTCTTCTACAGATGATGGAGGTGTCTGTGCTAAGTAACTTGGATTTGCTATGTTTTCTTCGGTCATTAAAACAACAGGCCCCCAAGAGTCAGTCAAATCCATATAAGCAGATGCTCTTAAAAATTTTGCCTCAGAAATAAACTGTGCTTTTTCAATATCTGATACAGAAGACATCTTTCCGATGTAATAAATAGCATTGTTAGCATTGGAAATTAATTTATACATCGCATTCCAATCTTCTAAAAGTAAGCCATTTGCAGAATTCCATGTTCCTAAAGACAATTGGCCAGGATCTCCTCCAAATTGACAATGTCCTAAATCTGTCGCAATATCAGTTAATGCGAAGTGTCTTGTAGCCCAATACGAAAAGTTATCACCCACAGATGGTCCTTTTAGTCTGCCGTAAATAGAATTAACTGCGGCAATAGCATCTGATTTGGTTTGATATCCATTAGTAGTCGTCAAACTGCTATATACTGTAGGATCAAGATCCTCATTGCAGGAATATTGAAGTCCAGCAGCAAGTAAAAGCAATAAAATTGTATATTTTTTCATTTTGATAAGTTTAATGTTATTGAAAAAGCTATTAATGAATTGCTATTTTGATCCCTAATATAAACGTTCTAGAAGCTGGGAATGAGTTAAAATCAATTCCTCCACCAAGATTTTGCGCTGTAGCAGTAGTAGTGTGTCCATTTATTTCAGGATCGTTTCCAGAATACTTTGTAATTGTCAATAAATTTTGCCCTATTGCATATAGTCTTATATTATCAATAAATTTGGTTGGTTTTAAAAGACTTTCTGGGATAGAATATCCAATAGATAGATTTTTAAGACGTATGTAAGAAGCATCTTCAACAAACCTTGAGTTTACATAACTACCATAAGCACTTTTGTAATAACCATCTCTTGGAATGTCAGTATTTTCATTTGTACCAGCAACCCAACGATTCAAAGCATCAGTACTTGTGCTTGATTCTCCAACCATTCTAGTCATGTTATAAACAGAGTAATCAAGAGCGCCTTGGAAAAACAGATTCACATCAAAATCTCCGAATCTAAAATCATTATTAAAACCAACAATATAGTGAGGAGTAGAATTTCCTAAATAAGTTCTATCTTTAGCCGTAATCAATCCATCGCCATCTAAATCTTCGTATTTAGGATCTCCAGGTTTAGAACCAGGTTGAGCAGCATAAGTTTCACCTGTTTTTATTACTCCAGCATATTTAAATCCATATAATACACCCATTTCTTTTCCAGGTTCTAATCTTGTAAATTCACGACCCGAAACTGTACCGCTTGGATTAGAAGTATTGTAACTAATTATTTTAACATTATCTGCCAATGAAACAACCTCTTGTTTATTATAGGCAAGATTTAGTGAAGTTCTCCAGTAAAATTTATCATTTTTGAAATTCTCACTGCTAATACCAAGTTCAATTCCCTTATTTTCTATAGTTCCTGAGTTAAGTGTTTGAGTATTAAAACCCCACCATCCTCCAACAGGAACATTCAAAAGAGCATCTGTTGTTTTCTTTTTGTAAACATCAATTGTAGCAGTCAATCTATCATTAAAAAATCCCATATCCAGACCAATATTAGCTTGAGCTTGCTGTTCCCATTTTAGATCAGGATTTGATAAATTTTTTGGTTCAGTACCGCCTACAAAAGAACCGTCAGAAATGGTAACATTCCAAGGAGCAAGACTAGCTAGATATAAATAATCAGGAATTCCATCATTACCAGTAATACCGTAACTAACTCTTAGTTTTAATTCTGAAAGAGTTTCCAAATTTTGCATAAATGCCTCTTTTGAAATTCTCCATGCTACTGCTCCAGATGGGAAAGTTCCATATTTGTTATTTGGACCAAAACGAGAAGAACCATCACGTCTAATAGTAAAAGAAGCTAGATATTTGTCATCAAAAGCATAACCTAGCCTTCCAAAATACGAAGTTAATTTTGTTTCTTGTTTTTGAGTTTCAGGTTTCAAATAAACTGAAGCACTTTCTAGATTATAATACGTTAATACATCATTTGCAAAACCAGAACCAGAGGCTTTCATTCTTTCGTAAGTGTCTTTTTGGTTTGATGTTCCAATCATTGCAGTAAATGCATGCTGCTCTTTGATATTAAATTTATAGGTTAAATATTGTTCTGTACTCCATCTGAAATAGGTTTTGTTTTCTTCAGATCCAGAACCATTTAAGGCAGCTCCTGCAACAAGTGTACGTGGAGTATATTTTCCTTGAATATTTTCCTGCCACTCTGCACCAGCTCCAAAATGATATGTTAAGCCTTTTATGATTTCATAATCCATAAACATGTTTCCATTAACCAATCTGTTAATAGTATGATCAGTTGGTTCTAATAAAAGAGCTAAAGCATTATCTTTTCCTTGATATTTGTAGTATGAACCATCTGCATTATAAATTGGAATTGCCGGAGGAGCAGTTTGAATAGAAAACATAGGAGATAAGATATTATCGCCAAAATCACTATTATGCCCTTCACTTGCAGCCCCATAAACATTGGCTCCTACAGTTAATTTGTCTGTAAATTTTTTCTCTGTACCAATACGAACACTATATCTTGTAAAATCAGTGTTTTGTATTGCTCCAGTTTGTTTTAAGTAATTTCCAGATAAGAAAAATTTAGATGTTTTATCGCTTCCGCTAAAAGTCAGCGTTCTATTAAGAACTTCGCCTGGACGAGTTGCCGCTTCAAACCAATTTGTGTTGGCAATTGGAAAACTTGAAGGAAAAACTGCAGGTCT
>NZ_DHEI01000090.1:0-2113 GCF_002399805.1 Flavobacterium sp. UBA4854 | reverse complement strand
CCTTTTTTAGTAGTAATCATGATAACACCATTTCCTCCTCTTGAACCATAAATGGCAGTAGAAGCGGCATCTTTAAGAATCTGAATACTTTCTATGTCATTTGGACTTATAGATGCACCAGTACTTGTAATAAAACCATCAACTACATATAATGGAGCATTTGATGTTGTAATAGAGTTTCCTCCTCTAACAACTATAGTAGGTGATGTTCCAGGAGCATAACTGTTCTGTTGAACTTGAACTCCAGAAGCACGTCCTTGTAATGCCTGTCCAACGTTTGAAACAGTACCACCTAAGTTTAAGTTGTCTTTTCCAACAGAAACAACAGAGCCAGTAATGTCTTTTTTCTTTGCTTTTCCGTATCCAATTACTACTTCTTCTAGTTTTTGCCCTGCTTCTTTCATGGCAATTTTTAGAGGAGTAGTTCCAATAGCCACTTCTTGATCTTCCATACCAATGTAAGTAATCACAAGTTTTGTAGCATTATCAGGAACTGTAATAACAAAGCTTCCATCTACATCCGTTTGAACACCTTTAGACGAGCCTTTAACCGTAACATTCGCACCAGGAAGAGGCATGCCATTTTGATCTGTTACAGTACCTTTTACTGTTTTTTCAAAAAACAACGCCGTTTTGTTCTTATCCGAAATATTTATAGAAGAAGCTGCAGAGGCTTGACATGTAAAAACTAATAACGAGAGAACCGTTATTCCGATTTCTTTGCTGGATAAATTTTTAATCCGAAAATCTCTTGGCTTTTTTTGGGTTAATAATTTCATACTTTAAATTGGTTTTGGTTAATGTTTAATTGTTTTTTTCTTGTTTGTAGGTTTTAGATTTCTTTTTTGATCGTGGAATTCATTTTGCTTTTTTTAGTTATGTGTTGATTAAGTTGTTTTCTATACAAATAAGAGGTTTTGCTTTTGCTCTAAACACGGCTTGTTTAGTTCTGTTTTCTTCTTTTTTAAAGATTAAAAATCACTCTAATTTTTGCATAATTAACTTAGTTTTAAGATTAATCTCTGACGAAACTAGAGATTATATTTTTATAAAACAAGAAAAAACACAAAAAATGTGCTCGAACACACAAAATTTATGTTCTCGAGCACATAAAATTATACAATACATTTTTTTACACTTAAAAAGATGTGATATTTTTAAAATATTTTAGAAAAAGCAGTGTCTGTGAAATCTGCTGTTTTTTAAATTATAAATAAGGATTTATTAAAAACTTATGAATTTCGCAATCACTAAATGAAAAACGTAAAAATTAAGCAGTCTTTTCTTATGCAGAAATGAAGAGGATTTTTGGTTTTTATTATGAATTCGGTTTGTTTTTTAATTCAATTTTTGAACTATATTGGTCACGGAGAAAAAAGCCGAAATCGCGAAATGAATTAATGGTCATTTTGACTTTTTTTGAAAATGAAAAATTAACAGATTTTAAGAAGAAGAATTTTGAAAGAATACCACGTAGAAATAATCGATAAAAATGAAAAGAATGTAACTCAAATTTTAGATTCTTTTTTTTGGGAAAAAGCAAATTGTTTAACTGATTTTACTTCGCCATGGAATAATGATCCAGTTCTGAAAATTGAATTTCGTGCGCTTTGGGATTTAGATTATCTGTATTTTAATTTTCAAGTTTTTGATTCAGAGGTTTATATTGATCGAAAAGATAATTCTACAGATAGTATTTGTAATTCAGATAGAGTAGAGCTGTTTTTTAGAAAAGATGAAAAACTAAGTCCCTATTATTGTTTGGAAATGGATGTAGATGCACGTATTTTGGATTTTGAAGCTTATCCGAACTGGAATTTTGATTACAATTGGAAATGGCCAGAAAAACAGTTAGAAATACAATCGGTAAAAGAACAAAATTCTTTTACTGTTGTGGGGAGAATCAGTATTGCTTCACTAGAAAAATTAGATTTGATCCATGATAATATTATGGAAGTTGGAGTTTATCGAGCTAAATTCTCTAAAGATGGAAACGGAAATTATGAACCAACATGGATTTCTTGGATAAATCCAAATACAGCAGAACCGAATTTTCATATCGCTTCTTCTTTTGGGAAGTTTGTTTTGATGAAGTAATTTGCCACAAAGGCAC
>NZ_DHEI01000063.1:18302-27918 GCF_002399805.1 Flavobacterium sp. UBA4854 | reverse complement strand
CGTTTTTCATTGCGTCAAAATATTGTAATACGTCACATAAAAGAAGAGAATCTTCCTTTCTTTTATCAAGAATTAGCCAAACTTGACTTTGTTCAATTAGGATATAATTCAGTTGGAGATATTACGGCATGTCCGGGTACTGATACTTGCAACTTGGGGATTGCAAGTAGTACCGGTATTGCAGAAGAATTAGAAAGAGTTTTAAGCACAGAATATCCACAGTATTTAAACAACCGTGAAATCGAAATCAAAATTTCAGGCTGTATGAATGCCTGCGGACAACACAATATGTCTGCAATTGGATTCCAGGGAATGTCTATCAACTCAGGAAAATTAGTTGCTCCGGCTTTACAGGTTTTACTTGGCGGAGGAAGATTAGGAAATGGCGCTGGACGTTTTGCTGATAAAGTAATTAAAGTGCCTAGTCGTAGAGGTCCAGATGCGTTGCGTACCATTTTAAATGATTTTGATGCCAACGGAAGCGGACAAAAATTCCTTGATTATTATGATACAAAAGGAGAGAAATATTTCTACGAAATCTTAAAACCTTTCGCAGATGTAACCAATTTAGCAGAAGCTGATTTTGTAGATTGGGGTAACGCAGACAATTACGTAAAAGCAGTTGGAGTTGGAGAATGTGCCGGAGTTGTGATCGATTTAGTGGCGACATTATTGTTTGAAGCTAAAGAGAAATTGATCTTGGCTCAGGAATCTTTCGACGAGAAAAAATGGTCAGATGCAATTTACCATGCATATGCAGGATTTGTAAACGGTGCAAAAGCATTGTTATTGGCTGAAAACCAAAAAACAAATCATCACGCAGGAATTGTGGATTTGTTTGATACTGTTTTCATTGATACAAATAAAATCGAATTAAACTCAACTTTTAAAGACTTGGTTTACCAAATCAATAAAAATGAACCATCAGAAGCTTTCGCTAAAGATTATATTGCTCAGGCAGTCGTTTTCTTTGATAAAATCGAAACTTTCAGAGCACAGGAATTAGCAAATGCATAATATAAAACCCAAAATAACTTTAGTCGGTGCAGGTCCGGGCGATCCCGATTTACTGACGCTGAAAGCTGTAAAAGCATTGGCTGAAGCTAATGTGGTTTTATACGACGCTTTGGCCAACGAAGAAATTCTGGATTACGCACCGAAAACTGCCATCCGAATTTTTGTTGGAAAACGAATCGGAAATCATGCTTACACGCAAGATCAAATCAATCAATTGATTGTAGATAATGCACTGACATACGGAAATGTAGTTCGATTAAAAGGCGGAGATCCATTTATTTTTGGAAGAGGTGGAGAAGAAATTGATTTTGCAGAAAGTTTCGGAATAGAAACTATCGTAGTTCCAGGAATTTCATCAGTTGTTGCCGTTCCTGCAAGTCAGGGAATTTCAATAACAAAACGTGGTGTTTCAGAAAGTTTTTGGGCTATTACAGGAACAACATCGGATAGAAAATTATCTTCAGATATTGCCTTATCGGCGAAATCTTCTGCAACTGTTGTGATTTTGATGGGAATGCACAAATTGCATCAAATCATCGATTTGTTTCAAAAAGAAGATAAAGGAAATTTACCCGTTGCGATCATCCAAAACGGAACAACAGCAGAAGAAAAAGTTGGTGTTGGAACTGTAGATTCGATTCTAAATATTGTAAAAGAAAAAGAATTAGGTTCGCCAGCGATTATTGTTTTAGGCGAAGTTGTAAGAGAAAGCAATAAGTTAAAAGGTTTTTACGAAGAATTTCTATCAAAAGAAATTGCAAGATAAAGTTCCGAAGGAACGGTTCATATTGTAGCGTCGGCTTTCAACCCGATGTACGCAAAGAATTGAAAATGCCAGAATCAATACGTATTGCCAAAGGAAATGTTCCTAACGGAACAATTTATAGGTAAACGTTCCCAATAAAAATGTTCCGTTAGGAACATCTGATTGGTAAATCATCTAATTTTGTTTAGATGAAATTAAATTAAAATGGAACAAAACGAATTATATCCAATATTTCTAAAGCTTCACAATTTAAATGTCTTGATTGTAGGCGGAGGAAATGTAGGTCTGGAAAAGCTTTCGTTCTTGCTAAAGTCAAGTCCGAATGCTAATGTTGAGGTAGTTGCACCGGATTTTCATTTAGAAATTAAGGTTTTAGCAGAAAAACATCCTTCAATTAAATTGACGGAAAAAAAGTTCAAAAAGAAAATGCTCAAAAAACGTCACATGGTAATTGCCTGTACAGACGATTTGAAAGTAAATAAAAAGGTTTACGATTTAGCCAGAAAACGTTATTTAATTTGCAATATCGCTGACACGCCAGATTTATGTGATTATTATTTGGGCGGAATCGTAACAAAAGGAAATGTAAAAATCGCCATTTCAACCAACGGAAAATCGCCAACAACGGCAAAGAGATTGCGTGAGTTTTTCGAAGAAGTAATTCCTGAAGATATCAATCAAATGGTTGAGAATCTAAATGAATATCGAAAAACGCTAAAAGGCAATTTCGAAGAAAAGGTTAAAAGGATGAATGAGATTACCTCTTCATTAAAAAATAAGGAATAAAAGAGTTCCAGAGGAACGTTTCATATTGTAGCGTCGGGTTTTAACCCGATGAACGAATGAGATTAAAAAATAAAGAGTAAAAAAGTTTCGGAAAGAAATTAATGATAAAAATCATTGAAAGTACAAGGATTTATTCGTTTCTTTGCGTTATTAAGAATGATTATAAACAACAACCATAATGATTAAAACAGATATACTTATAATTGGAGCAGGCCCAACAGGTTTATTTGCCGTTTTCGAGGCAGGATTATTGAAATTAAAATGCCACATTTTAGATGCTTTGCCTCAGCCAGGAGGACAGCTTTCAGAGTTATATCCAAAAAAACCAATTTATGATATTCCTGGATTCCCAGAAGTATTAGCCGGAGATTTAGTTGACGGATTAATGGAACAAATCAAACAATTTGAGCCAGGATTTACATTAGGAGAACGCGCTGAAACAGTTGAAAAGCAAGAAGACGGGACTTTCATTGTAACTTCAAACAAAGGAACTAAATTCCACGCGCCGGTTATCGCAATCGCTGGAGGATTAGGAAGTTTCGAGCCTCGTAAACCACTTATCGAAGATATCGAGTTTTATGAAGATAAAGGAGTAAAATACTTCATCAAAAATCCTGAGAAATTCAGAGATAAAAGAGTTGTTATTGCAGGAGGAGGAGATTCAGCATTAGACTGGTCAATTTTCTTAGCAAACGTAGCTTCAGAAGTAACTTTAATTCACAGAAGAAACGAATTTAGAGGGGCTTTAGATTCTGTAGAAAAAGTACAGGAATTAAAATCAGCTGGAAAAATTAAATTAATCACTCCGGCAGAAGTTATCGGAATCAATGGTGCTGAGCATGTTGAGTCATTAGATATCGAAGAAAACGGAGCACACCGTAAAATCGAATGTGACTATTTCATCCCACTTTTCGGATTAACACCAAAATTAGGTCCAATCGGAGACTGGGGATTAGAAATTGAGAAAAATGCTATTAAAGTAAACAATGCATTAGATTATCAAACTAACATTCCGGGAATCTTCGCTATTGGAGATGTAAATACATATCCAGGAAAATTAAAGTTGATCCTTTGTGGTTTCCACGAAGCAACTTTAATGTGCCAAGCTGCGTATTCAATCATCAACCCAGGTAAAAAATATGTATTGAAATATACAACAGTTTCTGGTGTAGACGGTTTTGATGGAACTCGTAAAGAAGCGCCTAAAGCGGTTGTTAAGGCGATTGTTTAATCGAAGGTGCTGAGGTTCTAAGGGACTAAGGCGCTAAGGTTTTTTAAATATTGTAAAGCCCAAACTTTTTAAAGTTTGGGCTTTTTTAATTACTATGAATAATCCCAGAGGGATGACATATTTATAGAATAAAATTGATGTCGTTTGACAAAGAGCTCCAGCGGAGCGAAATATATGTCGCTCCGCTGGAGCTCTTGTGTTGTGCTGGTTGTTTTTCTATAAATATTATGCTCCTCCGGAGCTGAACACTATAGCAAAAAATGTATAGAACATAGCCAGTGGTTTCAACCACTGGAACACAACGTATGAACACAACAACGTATGAACACATCGCATAATCAATGCGGATATGATCATACAAACCAAATTATCACAATACGTTCCCCGCGGTTGAAACCGCGGGCTATATTTGAAAAACAGAAGCTAAAAAACCTTAGAACCTTAGCATCTTAGTCCCTCAGTACCTTAGAAAAAAAACATTTGCAAATAGAAAGCCTATTTCATACCTTTGCACTGTTCTTAAAATTATTGTTCGTTATCACGAAAGGCGGAGGGATAGACCCGATGAAACCTTAGCAACCCTTTATCATAAAGAAGGTGCTAAATTCTACTTTATACGACATTTTCCAGTATTAAAGATAGATAACACAAATACATACTCGTATTTCTCAAAACTTTTCTCGATAACATATAATATTTACTGAAACAGATGCTGTATCAGGAGCGAATCATTGGTGCATTTTTGCTTTCAATAGTTCCCGCTGTACACAAATATCTTTTATTCTGAACCCCAGAATAAAAGGATATTTGCTTCCATCGGGGCTAATGAGCCAACAATAGTGCACTTTTGGAATTAATGTGAAAAATATCGAAGGTAAACCCGAAAGGTTTTTAAAACCTGTCGGGTTTAAATAGATCCTTCAAAATTAAAAATAAAAAAAGCTTGGCGCCTTAGCGTCTTTGCGGCAAAACAACATGGCAGTAACAATTCAAGAAGCAATAAAAAAAAATATCCTAATCCTTGACGGAGCAATGGGGACAATGTTGCAACGCTATAATTTCTCTGAAGAAGATTTCAGAGGAGAGCGTTTCAAAGATTTCCCACATCCGTTAAAAGGAAACAACGATTTACTATCCCTAACACAACCACAAGCAATCCGCGATGTTCATGCCGCTTATTTTGAAGCTGGTGCTGACATCGTAGAAACCAACACCTTCTCAGGAACGACAATCGGTATGGCCGATTATCACATGGAAGATTTGGTTTACGAGTTAAACTACGAATCGGCAAAACTTGCACGCGAGGTTGCCGATGAGTTTACCGCTAAAAATCCAGAGAAACCTCGTTTCGTAGCCGGTTCAATTGGCCCGACAAACCGTACAGCAAGTATGTCACCAGACGTAAACGATCCAGGTTACAGAGCCGTAACGTTTGACGATTTACGAATCGCGTACAAACAACAAGCAGAAGCTTTAATGGACGGTGGCTGTGATTTGCTTTTAGTAGAAACAATCTTTGATACATTAAATGCAAAAGCAGCACTTTTTGCAATCGAAGAAGTAAAAGAAGAACGTAATCTCGATATTCCAATCATGGTTTCAGGAACCATTACAGATGCTTCAGGAAGAACGCTTTCAGGACAGACAGTTGAAGCATTTTTGATTTCAGTTTCACATATTCCGTTGTTAAGTGTAGGATTCAATTGCGCTCTTGGAGCCGATTTGTTGAAACCGTATTTAAAAACATTAGCACACAATACGAGCTTTAATGTTTCGGCGCATCCAAACGCTGGATTACCAAATGCATTCGGACAATATGATGAAACGCCAGAACAAACTCAGGCTTTCATTAAAGAATATCTAGATGATAATTTGATTAATATCATTGGCGGTTGTTGCGGAACAACTCCAGATCATATCCGATTAATGGCTGAGGTTGCGAAAGACTATAAACCGAGAGTAGCGACGGTTTTTGAATAATATTCGTATTCCTGCAAGGTTTTCAAAATCTTGTAGGTATGATTTATTGAGAGTTAAAAAATAGAAGCCTACAAGGTTTTGAAAACCTTGCAGGTTGAATTGAGAATAAAATGTTCCGTAGGAACAATGGATTGGTAGAAAATGACAGAAAAAAGAAGAGACCTTGTATTATCAGGATTAGAACCGTTAATTATTACGCCGGAAAGTGTTTTCGTGAATGTTGGTGAGCGTACAAACGTGACAGGTTCAAGAAAATTCTTGAGATTAATCAAGGAAGAGAAATATGACGAGGCGCTTGATATTGCAAGACAGCAGGTAGAAGGTGGAGCACAAATCATCGATATTAATATGGATGAAGGAATGCTTGACGGTGTTACAGCGATGACTAAATTTTTGAATTTAATTGCTGCGGAACCAGACATCTCGAGAGTGCCGATTATGATCGACAGTTCGAAATGGGAAATCATCGAAGCAGGTCTAAAAGTAGTACAAGGGAAAAGCGTTGTCAACTCGATTTCGTTAAAAGAAGGAGAAGAAGCCTTTATTCATCATGCTAAATTAATCAAACGTTACGGAGCAGCTGCTATTGTAATGGCTTTTGATGAAGTTGGTCAGGCCGATAATTACGATCGTAGAGTGGAGATTTGCCAGCGTTCGTATGATATTTTGGTGAACAAAGTAGGATTCCCTCCGCAGGATATTATTTTCGATTTAAATATTTTCCCAGTTGCAACGGGAATGGAAGAGCATAGATTGAACGCTTTGGATTTCTTTAGAGGGACGAAATGGGTTCGTGAGAATCTTCCGCACGCACATATTAGTGGTGGAGTAAGTAACGTTTCGTTTTCTTTTAGAGGAAATGATACCGTTCGTGAAGCCATGCACTCTGTGTTTTTATACCACGCGATCAAAAACGGAATGACGATGGGAATCGTTAATCCGGAGATGCTTACGATTTACGATGATATTCCGAAAGATTTATTAGAATACGTTGAAGATGTAATTCTGGATAGACGTGACGATGCTACTGAAAGATTGTTAGATTTTGCAGATAGCGTAAAAGGTGAAGCAAAAAGCGATGAAAAAACGGTTCAAGAATGGCGTTTTGGAACGGTTCAAGAACGTATTACACATTCGTTAGTAAAAGGAATTGACGCTTTTATTGAAGAAGATGTTGAAGAAGCACGTTTGGCAGCGACAAAACCAATTGAAGTTATCGAAATCAATTTGATGGCCGGAATGAATGTAGTTGGAGATTTATTCGGAAGTGGAAAAATGTTCTTGCCTCAGGTGGTAAAATCGGCTCGTGTAATGAAAAAAGCCGTGGCCTATTTATTGCCTTTCATTGAAGCAAGCAAACAAGCCGGAGATAAACAAGGAAACGGAAAAATCTTGATGGCAACCGTAAAAGGTGACGTTCACGATATTGGTAAAAACATCGTTTCGGTAGTTTTGGCTTGTAACAATTATGAGATTGTAGATCTTGGTGTTATGGTGCCTCCGGAAAAAATCATTGCAGCGGCGATTGAACATGAAGTTGATATTATTGGATTAAGCGGACTGATCACGCCTTCGCTTGATGAAATGGTTTATTTAGCCAAAGAATTAGATAAACAAGATATTAAAATCCCGATTATGATTGGAGGGGCAACCACTTCGCGCGCGCATACTGCCGTGAAAATTGCACCTCAATATAGAGAAACTGTAATTCACGTAAACGATGCTTCGAGAGCTGTTACTGTTGCAGGAAATTTGTTAGATCATAATAGAAAAATATACGCTGCCGATATTCGTGCAGAATACGATTCGTTTAGAGAAACGTTCTTAAATCGTTCAAGAGATAAGAATTTCTTAACGATTGAAGACGCTCGTAAAAACAAATTACCATTGGATTGGAGTGAATATACTCCAGTTAAACCAAAAGTAATCGGTGCACAAACGATCGAAGTAGAATTGGATGTTTTGGTTCCGTATATCGACTGGACGCCGTTTTTCCAGACGTGGGAATTGTACGGAAAATATCCAGCAATTTTGACAGATGAGGTTGTGGGTAAAGAAGCGACTTCTGTTTTTAATGATGCTCAGGCAATGCTGAAAGTAATTTTAGCAGAGAAAAAACTAAAAGCAAAGGGTATTTACGGAATTTTCCCTGCGAATCAGGTAAATGATGACGATATCGAATTACGTGATGAAAACGGAAAAGTTTTGGAGAAATTCTTAACGCTTCGTCAGCAGTCGCAAAAAACAAAAGGTGCTCCAAACATCGCTTTAGCCGATTTTATTCTGCCAAAAGAAAGCGGAATAGAAGATTATATGGGAGCTTTTTGTGTAACGACAGGTTTCGGTGTAGACGAATGGGCGGCGGAATATGAAAAGAATTTAGACGATTATAATTCGATTATGGTAAAAGCGCTTGCCGATCGTTTTGCTGAGGCTTTCGCCGAATATCTTCATGAGAGAGTGCGTAAAGATTTCTGGGGTTATGACAGCGAAGAATCTTTAACAAACGAAGAATTGATCAAAGAAAGTTATAAAGGAATTCGTCCAGCTCCAGGTTATCCGGCTTGTCCAGATCACTTAGAGAAACCAACCATTTGGAAACTCTTAGATGTTGAAAAACAAATTGGAGTGAAGCTAACAGAAAGTATGGCAATGTGGCCAGCTTCATCGGTTTCAGGATATTATTTCGGAAATCCAAAAAGCCGCTATTTTGGACTTGGAAAAATAAAAGAAGATCAGGTTACAGATTACGCTAAACGCCGAAATGTACCGCTTGATTACGCAATGAAATGGTTAAACCCTAATATAGCAGATTAACGAAAAAGTTATTTTAGTTTCAGGTTTCAGGTTTCAAGTTCTCTACAGCAACTTGAAACCTGAAACCTGAAACCTGAAACAAAAAAAGAAATGAAAGTAACAGAACATATAGAAAACGCCAAAGGAAAAACATTATTCTCATTTGAAATTATTCCGCCTCAGAAGGGGAAAAGCATTCAAGAACTATACGATAATATTGATCCGTTAATGGAGTTTAATCCGCCATTTATTGATGTAACGACTTCTCGTGAAGAATATATTTATATTGATAAAGGTAACGGACTTTTAGATAAGAAATTAACTCGTATGCGTCCGGGAACGCTTGGTATTTGTGCTTCTATAAAGCACAAATACAATGTTGATACGGTTCCGCATTTGCTTTGTGGCGGTTTTACCAAAGAAGAAACCGAGTATATGTTGGTTGACTGTCATTATTTAGGAATTAATAACGTAATGGCGCTTCGTGGTGACGCTATGAAAGATGAACAATCTTTCGTTCCAAAAGCTGGAGGAAATCATTATGCAATTGATTTAGTAAAACAAATTAAAGACTTAAACTGCGGACAATATCTGCACGAAGTAATCGATGCCGATAATAAAGCCGATTTCTGTATTGGAGTTGCAGGTTATCCAGAAAAGCACTTAGAATCTCCTTCTTTACAATCGGATTTAAAAAGATTAAAAGAAAAAGTTGATGCAGGAGCTGATTATGTAGTAACGCAGATGTTTTTTGATAATTCGAAATATTTTGCTTTCGTAGAAAAAGCAAGAGAAATGGGAATCACAATTCCGATTATTCCTGGAATTAAACCAATTGCCGTTCAAAGACATTTACAGGTTTTACCACAAATTTTTAGAATCGATTTGCCAGAAGATTTAATCGATGCAGTAGACAAATGCAAAAATAACGCTGATATTAGACAAGTAGGAGTCGAATGGGCGATTCAGCAATCATTAGAATTAAAAGCAGCTGGAGTTCCTTTTTTACACTATTATTCGATGGGTAAATCTGAGAATAT
>NZ_DHEI01000063.1:14887-18106 GCF_002399805.1 Flavobacterium sp. UBA4854 | reverse complement strand
TCAGAATGACAAAAAAATAATCTTCGAATTTGGTTTTTGTTTAATTTAGAGTTTTAAAATTTTGCATTATGAAAAATGAAGAATTACAAGCCATAGCTTCTCAATTAAAGCATCCATCAGGAGAAAAAGGAATCGAAATGGGAAATATGATGAACGAAACGAACATCAATATGACCAAACATTCCATTCAAAATCTAAATATTTCAAAAGAGAATAAAATTCTAGAATTAGGCCATGGAAATGCAGGTCACGCTGAATTTCTTTTCGAACAAGCAGATAACCTAAAATATTACGGACTTGAAATGTCTGAATTAATGTTTAAGGAAGCGCGCCAGATCAATAGAAATTTTGTTTCTCAAAAACAGGCATTCTTTTCTATTTATGACGGAAATAAAATTCCGTTTGAAGATGAATCTTTCGATAAAATATTTACAGTAAATACCATTTATTTTTGGCAAAAGCCAGAAGATTTACTTTCGGAAATCTACAGAGTTTTAAAACCAAACGGAAATTTCTGTCTGACTTTTGCTGAAGAAGATTTTATGAAAAAGCTTCCTTTTACTCAATTTGAATTTGAGCTTTACAGCACTGACAAAGCGCAGCAATTAATAGAGAAAACGGCTTTTCAAATTGTTTATACTGAAACTCAGACCGAAAAGGTGAAAAGCAAAACAGGCGAATTGGTCGACAGAGCTTTTACTACAATTGTTTTGGAAAAATAATAAAAGAAAGAGTATTAGTTTTAATACTCTTTTTTTATCTAATTTTAATTCAAGTCTCTAATGCCTTTTACAAATAATGGAAATCAAAAAAATTAATTTTCTACAAAGTTATAGCAGTATCCTTTTGCTTCTTGGCGGAATTATCGTCGGAAGCATTTTTGGATTAGTTTTTGGAGAAAAAGTTCTGGTTATAAAACCGATTGGAGATATTTTTCTGAATTTGCTTTTTACAGCAATTATTCCATTAATATTTTTTACTATCGGCTCTTCAATTGCAAATTTGGAACAAAAAGAAAAGTTAGGAAAACTGTTTTTTATAATGGTTTTGGTTTTTCTTTCAACGATTCTTATTTCTGCAATTGTAATGATTTTTGCTGTTTATCTTTTTCCAATTCATCAGGATATTGCTGTTGCAAAAGTTCCCTTTGAAAACATACAATCAGGCTCTGTAGGCGATCAGATTGCTAAATTGGTTACCACAAATGATTTTTTCGAATTATTATCGAGAAAAAGTATGTTGGCACTCATTATATTTTCGTTTTTAATTGGTTTTGCTACTTTACAATCTGGAGAAAAGGGAAATGCTTTCAAGAGTTTTCTAGACTCAGGTAATGAAGTTATGAAACAGCTGCTGAATATTATTATGAAATTTGCACCTATAGGATTAGGAGCTTATTTTGCTTATCAAGTTGGGATTTTCGGACCTCAGTTATTTGGAGTTTACGCAAAACCTATGGCGGTTTATTATGCAGCCTGTATCTTTTACTTTTTTACATTTTTTAGTTTGTATGCTTTTATTGCTGGCGGAAAAAGAGCTTTTAAAGTCTTTTGGAGCAATAATATTACACCTTCTTTAACCGCAATAGGAACTTGTAGTAGTATTGCAACAATTCCGGCAAATTTGGATGCTGCACAAAAAATGGGAATTCCAGCACATGTTCGCAATTTGGTAATTCCGCTTGGAGCACCTTTACATAAAGATGGATCGAGTATGTCATCTATCTTAAAAATTACTTTTTTATTTGCCATGTTTGGAAAAGATTTTACAGAACCATCAACTATTCTTTTGGCATTAGGAATTACTATAATTGTTTCGATTGTCGAAGGCGGAATTCCAAATGGCGGTTATATTGGAGAAGTTTTAGCCATTACCGTTTATGGTTTTCCAATGGAACAAGCATTGCCGGTTGCCATGATTTTAGGAACATTAGTTGATCCAATTGCGACTTTGCTAAATGCAAATGGTGATGTAATTGCTTCCATGGTAGTTTCTAGATTCTCTGAAAAAACGAAATGGTAGCTTCTCTGTAAATTTTCAATTCTTTAAATAAATACTAAAAACAACTTGTTTCGTGTTGTCTGGCTGAGCGAAGCTAGAAAATACATGATGTAAATAACTATATAATATGAATTCAATACTAAAGCAAGATCTCGACAATTTTGAGAATATCTTAGAAAAAACAAAACAACAAGGGATTGATTTTCTGAATGACATAGAAAATATTCCAACTTCAAACACTTATACAATTAATCCCAAAACAGCTTTAAACGAATTAGGGTTAGGCTCGATTGAGGCTTTAAAAGAATTCAACGAAAGATTATCTCCCTTAATGGTTTCTTCTCCAGGACCAAGATATTGGGGCTTTGTAACAGGTGGTTCAACTCCAGCATCTATCGTAGGCGATTGGTTAGCATCTATTTACGATCAAAACACTCAGGCTGTAAAAGCACAAGGTGGTGCTTCGGCATTAATAGAGTTTGAGACAATCAATTTATTGCTACAGCTTTTAGATCTTCCGGACACATTTTTAGGCGGATTTGTTACAGGCGCTACCATGTCAAACTTTACATCTCTTGGAGTTGCCAGACAATGGTTTGGTAAGCAATTCGGGAAAGATTTCGCTAAAGACGGAATTTCAGAAACTGTCAATATTCTAACAGCAACGCCGCATTCTTCTTCTATAAAATGTTTATCGCTTTTAGGAATTGGAAGCCAAAATTATACGACTGTAAAAACAATCGAAGGAAATCGTGAAGCTCTTGATATTGCGGATTTGGAAGAAAATATAAAGAAGTTAGAAGGAAAACCTTTCATCTTGATTTCTAGTGCAGGAACTGTAAATACTGCCGATTTTGACGATTTTGAAGCAATTGCAATATTAAAAGAAAAGTACAATTTCTGGTGGCATATAGATGGCGCTTTCGGCGGATTTGCAGCGGTTTCAGATAAATATAATCATTTGGTAAAAGGTTGGGAAGGGGCAGACAGTATTACGATTGATTGCCATAAATGGCTGAACGTGCCTTATGAAAGTGCTTTCTTTTTAATTAAAAAAGATCATATTAACCTGCAAGTTGAAACATTTCAAAATTCAAATGCACCATATTTAGGAAATCCGTTAGAAAATTTTAATTATCTAAACGTACTTCCTGAAAATTCGCGTCGTTTACGTGCATTACCAGCTTGGTTTTCGCTTAAAGCGTATGGAAAAGAAGG
>NZ_DHEI01000063.1:0-14639 GCF_002399805.1 Flavobacterium sp. UBA4854 | reverse complement strand
AAAGTAAACCAGTTTTTATCTGCGTTGAATGATACTGGAAAAGTATTTATGACACCAACAATTTATCAAAACAAAAAAGGGATTAGAGCCTCTTTTGTAAATTGGCGAACAACCGAAAAGGATATTAAATTAGTGATCGAAGAAATGAAACAAACGATTTTAGATATGGAAATCTAATAATTAAAGATCTATTTTAAGAGCCCGCTTATTTTGAAGCGGGCTTTTTTATGTCTTTTATTTTGAATTTCATTTAAAAAAGATAGAAATATTTAACTCTTCAGGTCGTGTTTTTTAATGTAATATTAATTTAATCTTAATTATTTCTTAAGAAAGAATGTATTTTTTATTGATTTCTATTTTTTAAAGTTAAATAATACTTTTATTTAGAATAATTAAAAATAGTATTGTAAAAGCCTGCTGAAGGCCTTAAATTTGGAGCACTTTAATTTTCAAATTCAAAAAATTATAATGCAACTATCTAGATTATTGCTCTTGTTTACAATTCTGTTAATTTCATTTCAAGGGTATTCACAAAAGAACAAATCGAGTTTAAGCGGAGTTATTTTAAATGCCGGGAAACCGCAGGAAGGAGTTTCGGTTGCGCTGAAAGGAACTCCTTATGCTACACTAACTAATAGTAAGGGGGAATATAAATTTACGCTAGCGCCTGGCAACTATACATTAGTAGTTGCATATACAGGTTATAAAGCTACAGAAACAGCAATAATTGTAAAAGAGAGCGCTAAAACTCTTGAAGATATTTCCATTGAAGAAGATATGGCAGCTTTAAATGAAGTAGCTGTAACAGGTAAATCTAAAGTACAGCGTGTTAGGGAACAGGCTTATAATATTACCGCAGTTGATCTTAAGAAAACCTACAATACCTCTGCTGATTTAAATCAGGTTTTGAATAAAACAACTGGAGTTCGTATTCGTGAATATGGAGGATTAGGTTCTGCATTTAATTTTTCTCTAAATGGATTTTCAGGAAGTCAGGTTAAGTTTTTCTTGGATGGAGTGCCTATGGACAGTTATGGATCTGCACTTACATTGAATAACATTCCAGTAAATATGGCAGAAAGAATCGATGTTTACAAAGGAGTTGTGCCAATAGAATTAGGAGCTGATGCGTTGGGAGGAGCTGTAAATATTGTAACTAACAAAAATGTAAACCGTTATATCGATGCTTCATACAGTTATGGTTCGTTTAATACGCACAGAGCTGCTGTAAATACGAGATTTTCTGGTAGAGATGGTTTTATAGCCAACATTAATGCATTCGCTAATTACTCTGATAATGATTATAAAGTTGATGTAAGTGTGGTAGATAAAAATACTTCTAAATTTTTGCCAGAACAAAAATATAAGCATTTCCATGATGGATACAAGTCGGGTACAGTAATGGCTGAAGCAGGATTTAAGAATAGAAATTTTGCAGATTATTTGCTTGTTGGTTTTGCGATGGCAGGAAACAAGAAAGAAATTCAACAGGGAAGAACTATGCAGAAAGTTGTTGGACAAGCTTTTACAGACAGTCAAAGTTTTATCACATCTTTAAAATATAAAAAAGACAATCTTTTTACTAAAGGTTTGTCTTTGAATATTAATTCTACATACGCTCTAGTAAACAACCGCTCTATCGATACTTCTTCGAGAGTTTATGATTGGACTGGAAATTACGTTTACAGGCAGTTTGCCAATGCCGGAGATAAAGGAGAATTGGGCAACAAAACAATTTATGTATACGATGAGGCAAATGCGCAATTCACATCCAATTTGAAATATCAGTTAAATAACCAACATTCTGTTGCCTTAAATTATACTTATCTAGCATATAAAAGAAAGGCAACTGAAGAATTTCAAAAAGTTGTCGATCTTGGTGAACCTACTATCGATAAAGGCATTTTAGGTTTTGGATACAATTTTAGCGGTCTGGATAACCGACTTGCAATTTCTGCTTTTGGTAAGATGTACGATCTGTCGACCAAAATGGTTTCCAATTCGATTAGCCAATCTGCATCGTCAAATAATTATGGCTATGGAGCTACTTCGGCTTATCATTTGTCAGATAAATTTCAAATAAAAGGATCATTTGAACATGCTTATCGCTTGCCATCAGCGACAGAAATGTTAGGTGACGGATTAACAATCAACAGTAATATCGGCTTGAAACCAGAAAGTAGTGATAATGCAAATTTTGGATTGGCATTTCTTACTCAACAAAACAAAAATCATTTTAGTGCCGAAACAAGTTTGATATACAGACAAGCAAAAGATTTTATCAGAGAGAAACAAGACGGAGATAAAACCGTTTTTGAGAATCTTCAAAATGTACAAATAACGGGTATCGACGGAGTTTTTAGATATGGATATAAAGATCTGCTTACTTTCGAAGTAAATGGGACTTACCAAAAAAGTCTCAACAAAAATAAATTTAAATCTGGAACAGCAATTCCAGATGCGCTATATGACGCACAATTGCCAAACGTTCCAATCTTTTTTGGAAATGCCGATCTGACTTTCAATTTTAAAAATGTCAAATATAAAGGAGATCGACTTTCTCTAAACGCAAGTGCAAATTATATAGACGATTTTTATCTGACTTGGCCAGTTTTAGGAAGCTTAGAAACTAAAAAGGCAATTCCAGAACAATTTACTCAAAATGCGATGATTGCATATTCTTTCTTAAACGGAACATATAATCTGGCTTTTGAGTGCCGAAACATTACTGATGTAAAGGTGTACGACTATTTTAAAGTTCAAAAGCCAGGACGTTCCTTCTCAGTTAAGTTTAGATACTTTCTTCAATAATTAAAATAATAATAACCCTTAATACTTTTAATCATGTTTGTAAACAAATTTGCAAAATGCTTTGCATTGGCTTGTCTGTCACTTTCTATTTTTTCATGTAGTAGTGATAATAATGATTCGACCGAACCAACCGAACCAACGGTAAATGGTACTAAATATGTTGCCTCTTATTGGCTTGACGATTATACACAGTATATTCTTGATTTTAATTCTATAGACCAGTTAATGACTGGCGAAATCAGTGCTAAAGGAGTTGGAATTGAACAAAACGGATCTTGTTTTCCTATCGAAAATACATTTTTTGCTTTGAGTACTGATGATGAAGGAGCTGCTTCTTTTAAACTTAACAGCAGTGGAAAACTAGTGCAAGCAGGAAAACTAGCTTTTGAATCGTCTTATGCTGTTGGTTATACAGATGACAAAAAACTAATCAATATTGGTGCAACTTGGGACGGAAGTTCATCAGATTACGAACTTATGATTTACAATCCTGCAACTGTTTCTATAGAAGGACGCAAGTTTAATGATTTTGCTGTAGACCCAGCTAACAAAAAAGTTTTATACTGGCCAACTGGAGTTGCTGTATCAGGAGATAAACTTTTTGTTCCTGTTTACACTAAAGATGTAACAGACGGAACCAATAAAGTATTATCATCTGATGCGACTGTTAGAATTTACAAATATCCTTCTTTAGAATATGTTACAACAATAAAAGATACTAGAACAACTGCAATTGGAATGTATTATACAAATACCGGAATTGTTCAGACAGAATCTGGAGATGTTTATACATTTTCATCTAATGCACGTGCAGGTGGATATCCTGTTACAACTGCTGCTTCGGGAGTTTTGCGTATCAAAAAAGGAGATGCTAAGTTTGATCCAGGTTACTTCTTTAATTTGGAAGAAAGTACATTAAAAGGAAAAGTTCTTGCAGCTTATCCATTAGGCGGAGAAAAAGTTTTCATTTCTTATATTCCTAATGATGTAGATGCTGTTAATGCAGTTTACAGTTTCTTAAATACAAAAACAATTTTCAAGTCGGCTATTTTAGATTTATCAAATAAAACCATTCTTGCTGTAACAGGCTTGCCTGATCATGGTGGAGACGAGTTCTTTGGAGTAGGAAGTTTGCTTGTAGATAACGGAAAAGCATACAAAAGTTTTGTTACAGGAGACGAAGCACGTGTTTATCAAATCGATATCGCGACTGGTGTTGCAAAAGCTGGAGCTCTTATCAAAGAAGGCCTTTATTTGCCTACAATTGGTAAACTTACATATTAATTTTATACATTAAAAAATGGCTTGAGGCATTATGAACATAATCCTCAGGCCATTTTTGTTTTTACACTTTTTTGTAATCTTCTCAAATTTAAATTGCAATGAATATTTTTAAAAAACGTTTAAATAAACCTCCAAATAAAGGAAAATCAAGATTCAGTAAAATCAATGCTTGGCTGCATCTGTGGCTCGGACTTGCTTCTGGAATTGTAGTTTTTATAATGGGAATTACAGGCTGCATTTTGGTTTTTGAACATGAAATAAAAGAACTAACTTCTCCGTGGCTTAAAGTTGAAGCTCAAAGTGCAGATAGAGTTTTGCCTCCTTCTAAAATATATGCTGCTGTTAAGAAAGAATTGCCAGGAAAAGACATTCACGGCTTATGGTATAACGGTTTAGATAAAACAATAAAAGTTGATGTTGCATCTGATTCTTTGATTTATGTAAACCCTTATAATGGAAAAATAACCAGAATGGTTGATCATGAAGATTTTTTTCATGAAATTGATGAAGGACACCGTTATGTTTGGTTGGGTAGAGAAGTAGGAACTGCAGTAACATCTTGGGCAACTCTAATTTTCTTCTTTTTATTGATAAGCGGTATTATTTTATGGTTTCCTAAAAAGTGGAATAAAACAACCATCAATAATAGTTTCAAAATTAAATGGAGTGCCAAATTTAAAAGGCTTAATTATGATCTGCATAATGTTTTAGGGTTTTATTCGCTTCTTTTAGCATTTTTGATTGCGTTAACAGGTTTAATCATGAGTTTTCATTGGGTAAGAGAAAGCACCTACTGGATTACTGGAGGTTTTAGCAATGAAAAAGAAAAGAATGAAGTTGTTGCTGAAATAAAATCGGATACACTTTTAAAACCTAAATATGATATGCTGACTTCTGCGGATATTATTTTTAATCGAGTTCGTAAAGAAATTGCGAAGCAGAATCATGAGGCCGTAATTATTCATTTTCCAGATGAACCGAAAGATAATTTTTACGCTTGTACCGATATGCACAACGGGAATTGGAGAGATTTATATTTTGATCAGAAAACACTAGAATTGCTTCCAAATTCTAAAAAATATATAGGAGATGAGAAATTCCATGATTGGATGAGTCGTTCAAATTATAGCCTTCATGTTGGCGCAATTGGCGGAATAACAACCAAAATTCTCTATTTTACAGCAAGTTTAATCTGCGCGAGTTTACCTATTACCGGTTTTTATATTTGGTGGGGAAGAAAGAAGAAAACAAAGAAAAGCTAGCCGTTACAATTGTTTTTTGAAGAGTCTTTTTGAAGTGAAATAAGCTTTAAAAGGACTTTTTTTATGCTCTTAATCGAAAGATTTTTACGAAAGTGTGTTTATGTCTATAAAAAGCAAAAGATTTAATTTTAAGGATTTTAGAATGTAAAATGATTCTGAATTTAATTGCGCTTTAATAGTTAAATGACAGCTCGTATAGGTAAAATTTAAAGAGGGAATAATTCCAGAAGTTTCTATAATTAGAAAAATTAGTGAATTGCATCACCTATTTGCTATTGCTAAGATTTCAACAATAAAACTAAGCACATTATTAAATGTAGAAGAGCCTGTTTGAAGGAACAGGCTCTTAACTAACACAAAAAAAAACAAAAAACAAGGTATTTAAAGAACGAATTTTATATACGGTATGTAAATGCAATTGTCGCAATACGATTATCTAAATCATATTTTTTATCAATAGTAGTTTGCGCAACTGCCGATTTAATGTAGAAATTATTAGTATTGAAAACATCAGTAAAATTGAGTTTGATGCTTCCTTTTTTGGCTAAAACTTGTTTAGATATTCCGATGCTAAAATCAAAGAAACCATCTCTTTGGTAAATTCCAAGATTAGATTTTGACTGATATTGCGCATTTCCTTCTGCTTTCAAGGTTTCGGTTATAGTAAAAGAATTTTGAACACTCAGATTTACTGTCATTATAGGATCAATAGTATTGCTGTTTAAAATCTCTCCCATAAATTTATTCTCAAAAACATTAAATAAAGTGTTTACAGACCACCATTTATTTAACTCAGCTGTATTGGTAATATTAACTCCGTAATTGTATGATTTGTCAACATTTATTTGAGTTGTAATCGTTGTATTGGTGTCTGGATTATAATTGTACACTTCTGTAAAAACATCTTTGGTGCTATTAAAATAAACCGAAGCCATAAAATTGCTTTTCCAAGCGTAGCCAATTTCCATAGCATGTGTAATCTCTGGAATCAAGTTTGGATTTCCTTGCGAATAATTGAATGAATCATCGTAAAAACGAAACGGATTCAAATCAAACTGGCTTGGTCTATTGATTCTTTTACTGTAAGATGCATGTGCAGAATGATTGCTTGTAAATTCATATTTTAATGAAAGACTCGGAAACCATTTCAAATAATCATCTTTATGCTCTTCATTTAGAGTTTTCTGATCGATATTGATTGCCGTGTATTCGCTTCTTAAACCAGCCTGAATGTTTAATTTTTCTAACTGATATTTGTAATTTGCATAAGCAGCATAAATCTGTTCGTTATATTCAAAATGATTGGTCGAATTAAAATCGATTAGCCATTCGTTGTTTTCATAATATTCATAAACCGATGGATTATCATTGTTTTTAATGCTAGCTTTAAAACCCCACTCAATAGATTGTTTTTCCTTGAACGGATTTACAAAATCGACTTTTCCTGTAAAAACTCTTAATTGAGAAGGAATATAACCGCGACGATCGTTTACAACAGTAGCGTTTGCAGTATTATCGGCACTCTGAAACTGATTAGATCTAAACTTTGAAGTTTCGTATTCAAAATCAAAAACCATATTTTTTCCTTCGTCATTAAATTTATGCGTACCAGAAAAAGCATACGTATAATCAAACCATTTTTCTTTACTGTCATTATAAGTCAAGGCATCAAAAATGAGCTGATTTGTAGTATTAAAGACCTTATTCGTTCCGTCTGCCATATTTTGATAGCGTCCAATTTTAGCGTCTACATAAAGCTCTAAATTGGTTTTGGGCGAAACTTCATATTGAGTTCCAATTTTAAAATTATTAGAAGTCAAAGGCTCATCTGTAATAGAAGTCTGGTGATTGGTAGAAGCAATTTCTTGATGTGTAAGACTTGTATATTGAGTCTGATTGAATGTCTTATGCTCTTCTTCGCCACGGAAAGTATAACTGTAATTTCCGAAAACGCCCCATTTATCTTTATTGTAATTTAAATTGAAACCAGAATTAGTTCTATTTTTTCGCCCTCTTCCGTAACTCGCAAAAGCAGTCCCTTTTAAACCCGAAGCGTTTGGCTTTTTAAGAATGATATTGATAATACCCGCTTTTCCAGCCGCATCATATTTAGAAGAAGGGTTTGTAATTACTTCAATTTGTTTGATATTGGATGAAGTTGTAGCTTTTAAATAATTAGCTAATTCTTTCTGCGAAAGCTGTGTTAATTTACCGTTTATCATTACAGCAACACCTTGTTGTCCGCGAATAGACAAATCACCATCTTGTGAAACCACAACGCCTGGAGCACGCGATAAAACGTCAAGAGCAGTTCCGCCTTCAGACACGATACTGTTTTCTACATTAAAAACAAGACGATCCGATTTTTGAGTGTAAAGTACTTTCTTTTTACTAATCACAATTTCATCTAAAGCATTTATAGTTGTTTCAACAATACTATCAGTTTCTTTTTCTGTTTGAGAATATCCATCATATACCGAAAAAGCAAGCATAAGAGAGGTTATAATTTTTTTCATGTTGTTTGAATTTGGCCTTATTCTAAACCGAGATTTAGAACATAATAATCTTTGTAATTTTTAAAATCAGAATTTATCGCAATACAATTTGTTCTAATTTGTCTGAAAACTTTTTTCGAAGATTTATTACTTGGTTAGGAACAACAGAAATAAGTTTTTTAAGGATAAGGAGGATACGTAACATACCGTGGCATTTAAAATTTGATTTGCCAAATATAATACTATTTATAACAAGTCTAAATAAAAATAGTAATTATTTTTTTAGAAAAACCCTTATTTTGCTGATTTGCAGAAAAAAGAAGAAGAAATAAAATAAAAAAGGAGTCTGTTTTATTTAAAAACAAACCCCTTTTTTAACTTAAAGTTGTCCCGATAGCTGGGAAGTCAGTAATAACTTATTTAGTAATTTCTCTAAAAACAGCTTCTAGATTTTTATTTTTCTGATTCAATTGTAAAGTTTTTAAACCATTTTCGTTGGCAAAGTCAAAAATAGCTGGTCGCATATCTTTATCTGTAACAAAAGTAAGTTCCCATGTCATGTCATGCGTATTTATGTACGAAGCAATATTTTCTAGTTTAGCCAAAAGTTGTTCTTCTACTTTGTAATCAAACTCAACTTCAATAATTTGCTCTTTGTCGGTTGTAACCAAATGGTCTAATTTATTGTCTGCAACGATCTGTCCTTTGTCAATAATTATAACACGATCACAAATTGCTTCGACTTCTTGCATGATGTGTGTCGATAAAAAAACAGTTTTATTTTTTCCTGCATTTTTAATTACATTACGAATCTCCATTAACTGGTTAGGATCCAGTCCGGTAGTTGGCTCGTCCAAAATTAAAACTTCTGGATCATGAAGCAAGGCATTTGCCAATCCAACGCGCTGGCGGTATCCTTTAGAAAGTTGTCCAATCTTTTTATGACTTTCTGGTGTCAGTCCTGTCAGTTGAATTACCTCTTCAATTCTTGTTTTTGGCACATTATAAACATCGGCGTTAAATGCCAAATACTCACGAACATACAAATCCAAATATAACGGATTGTGCTCTGGCAAATACCCAATTGAACGTTGAACAGCTTTGGCCTCCGTCATGACATCGTGACTGTTTACAAGGGCTGAGCCTTCATCTGCCAATAAATATGTGGTCAAAATTTTCATTAAAGTAGATTTTCCAGCTCCATTTGGACCTAAAAATCCAACAATTTCTCCTTTCTCAATCGAAAATGAAATCGAGTTTAATGCTTTTTGTGTTCCGTAACTTTTTGATATGTTGTTTACTTCTATCGACATTGACTTATTATTTGCTACAAAAGTAACGAGAAATAATTTCGATTGCTACATTTTGCCTTTTAAAGTAGTTCTTAAAAAAAACATAAAGTCAGCAATTCACGGCACTGTTGTTGTTAAAGGAATGCTAAAATTAAAATAAACCCAAATCATGAAAAAAATGTTAGTGATGGCTGCTTTAGCTATCTGCAGTTTTGCAAACGCACAAAAAGGAACAATCTTAGTAGGTGGTAACATCGGATACACTTCTGAAAAATCAGAATTCAGATTTAGCGATGATAAAGCAAGTACATTTACTTTTTCTCCTAAAGTAGGTTACCAATTTCACGAAAACTGGACAGTTGGAGGAGAATTCTCTCTAAGCACATCTGATATCGATAATACAGATGTAAAACGTAAAGACAACAAATTTAGAACAGGTGGTTTTGTACGTTATACAAAATCATTAAGCCAAACTTTTTCTGTTTTTGCAGATATGGGAGTTGGTTTCCAAACTGAAAAAAACAAAATCTACACTAATGCAAATAACTATGTAAGATATAAAGGAGATGGTGCTTATGTAGATGTAACTCCAGCACTTTTCATCAACATGAAAAAAGGTTTTGGTCTTAACTTCAGCATTGGTGGTTTAGGATACGAAACATTAAGTTTTGATGATAATGGAGAAGATTACAGCAATTTCTACTTTAATTTCGGTAAAACATTCAATATCGGAATCTCTAAAAACTTCTAATCTTAAGTTTATACATTCAATTTCAGAAAGCGCTCCATTTGGAGCGCTTTTTTTATAACCATTTCTTATTCTTATTTTAATTTTTAAGCTGATTAAGGCGAGTTATTTTTAAGTAATGGTTAAGAAAATGACTACGATTGTATATTGGTATTTTAATTGTTTGTTGTATGTGAAATCTTAATAAATATAACATATGAAAAAAATGCTACTTATTCTTGCATTGGCTATGGTTAGCTATGCAAATGCACAAAAAGGAACAGTATTAGTAGGAGGAAACGTTGGTTATACTTCAGAAAATATTGATCAGCAAACCGATGAGAGAAAATCAAATTCGTTTACTTTTTCTCCAAAAGTGGGGTATCAATTTCACGAAAATTGGACGGTTGGGGCTGAATTTGCTTTAGCAACTTCAAAAAGTACTGCTTTGGATACAGAATCGAAGTATAAGAATTTAAGAGTTGGGGCGTTTGTTCGTTATACAGTTCCGTTAAATGAAACTTTTTCTGTTTTTGCCGATTTAGGAGCCGGTTTTCAAAATAGAACAAACAAGAATTATCAAAACAATGTGCTTTTGTCGGATAGTAAAGCCGATGGTTTCTACACCAATCTAACTCCATCTCTTTTTATTAATATGAAAAAAGGCTTCGGTTTAAATTTTAGTATTGGCGGTATAGAATATCAAACATTAAGCTATGATAGCGATGATACGAAATACAATAGTTTTTCATTCAATTTTGGAAAAACGATTAACATCGGAATTTCTAAAAACTTCTAGTCTTAAGTTTATATTCAATTTTATAAAGCACTCCATTTTGGGGTGTTTTTTTTATGCTTAGTAATATCTCAAAGTTTGTAATGCATTGTTTTTTAGTGTTTTTGTTGCAAAAATAACAAAAAATCTTACTGGCATCTTTCTTGTTAAATTGATTGTAAAATTTAATAAATATCACTTATGAAAAAAAATCTAGTTATTCTTGCGCTGGCAATGTTCAGTTTTGCAAATGCCCAAAAAGGGTCGGTTTTAGTTATGGGAAATGTTGGTTACAATTCTGAAAAAACTTCAAATTCTGGTTCTAATAACAAACAGAATAGTTTTAATTTTGTTCCAAAGGTTGGTTATCAATTTCACGAAAATTGGACTGCGGGAATTGAATCATCGTATACAAAATTAAATCAAGATCTTAGTAATGATAACGTTTATAGCTATAAAACATTTTCTGTGGGAGGTTTTATGCGTTATTCGAAAGTTTTAAACCAAACTTTTTCTGCTTATGCCGATTTGGGAGCTGGATTTCAAAATAAAAAGGAAACAAGTATTAATAATGTAGGGGAGCAATATCCTGATAAAGGCAACGGATTTTATGTTGGTCTAACTCCAGCACTTTTGCTGAATGTTGGGAGAGGTTTTGGGGTAAATTTTAATATTGGATCAATAGCTTACAATACCTTAAATTTTGAAGGAGACAGAACAGTTGATAGATTTAGTTTTACTTTTGGACAATCTTTTGCGATAGGATTGTCTAAGAATTTTTAATGCCGAAACTATATAAAGTAAAAAAAAGCATTTCAATTTGGGATGCTTTTTTTGCTAGAGATTTTCTGAAAATAAAAATTTCTGCTTCTAAAAAATAATGCCAATAAATGAAGCCGAACCATAACTAATATTAGGTCTCATCTATCTGAATATTAAGTTGCTTGTTTTTATTTTTGATTGAGTGTTTTTTGCAATGTTCGTTTAAAAGAACACGCCAAAAATGTCGGGAGCAATTTTGCAAAAGATATTGTTGCACTTCCAGAAATTATAGAATACTACAATATTGCTGGCGATTACGATTTTATGCTTAAGATTTTGGTGCAAGATATGGCTAGTTATCAGGATTTTGTAATGAATAATTTGTCTACTATAGAAAACATCGCAAATACGACTAGTATTTTTGTAATGGGAGAAATCAAACATAGTACAGCTTTAGAGTTTTAAAGCAGAAGAAAATCCTAAAATAAAATGTATTTTTGAAGTCTAAAATCAAGATTTAGATCATCAATCTAAAATCTTTAATCTACAATCTAAAATCAAATGAACTGGGAACAACTTTTATCATTAAAACGTCAGGGCGATACAAGCAAAAGATTACGTGTAGAACAAGATGATACGCGTTTAGGATTTGAAGTAGATTATGATCGCATTATATTTTCTGCTGCTTTTAGAAGTTTACAAGATAAAACACAAGTTATTCCACTTTCTAAAACAGATTTCGTTCACACTCGTTTAACGCATAGTTTGGAGGTTTCTGTTGTAGGGCGTTCGCTTGGCCGTTTGGTCGGAAAAAAGATTATTGAAAAATATCCTTACTTGAAAGAAGTTCACGGTTATCATATGAATGATTTTGGAGCAATTGTGGCTGCGGCTTCATTGGCGCATGATATCGGGAATCCGCCTTTTGGACATTCTGGCGAGAAAGCAATTGGCGAGTATTTTTCTATAGGAAATGGCCAGAAGTACAGAAATCAGCTTACAGATAAACAATGGCAGGATTTAATTGATTTTGAAGGAAATGCGAATGGATTTTCAGTTCTAACGGCAAGTCGTCCAGGAATTGAAGGCGGACTTCGTATTTCGTATGCTACTCTGGGAGCTTTTATGAAATATCCAAAAGAAAGTCTTCCAAAAAAGCCAACTAATAACATCTCAGATAAGAAATACGGTTTTTTTCAGACTGATAAATTATTCTTTGAAGAAGTAGCTAAAGATATGGGAATGATTGCCAATAAATCTGGTGATGATATTGGTTTTGAAAGACATCCTTTGGCGTATTTGGTTGAAGCTGCTGATGATATTTGCTACACAATTATTGATTTTGAAGACGGAATCAATTTAGGTTTGGTTTCTGAAGATTTTGCTCTAGAATATTTGATTAACCTTGTAAAAGACAATATTGGAGTTTCTAAATACAAATCATTAACGACAAAAGAAGATCGTATTAGCTATTTAAGAGCTTTAGCGATTGGAACTTTAATTAATGATGCTGTAAATGTTTTTGTTGAAAATGAAGAAGCGATTCTTGCAGGAAACTTTCCATATGCTTTAACAGAGAAAAGCAAATATAAAGCGCAAATGGATGATATTATCAAATTAAGTATTGAGAAAATCTATCAGAGCCGCGAAGTGATCGAAAAAGAAATTGTGGGTTATCAGATTATTCAAACACTGTTGGATAAATTCATAACAGCATTTAATAACAAGTTTGAAGGAACTGCCTCAAACTACGATAAGTTGATTTTGAAAATGCTGCCAGAAAAACATCATTTAGAGAAAACCAATTTATACGAACGTCTATTGCATATTTGTCATTATGTTTCATTACTGACCGACGGAAATGCGCTTGAGTTGTATGAAATGATTCAGGGACAAAAAAAGCGTTAAATAAAAAAAGCTTCTTTCAGAAATATTCTAAAAGAAGCTTTTTTTTATAATTATAAATCTTTCTCTTTATTGAAAAGCATAAACAAGACCTACGCCAAGAACTTGTCTTAACTGCATTCTCGGGCCGTTATTTACCTGAGTAGTTGCTCCTGTTGCTGGATCAACAACATCTTTTTTGGTTTTAATGTCGTCATCATAAATTAAGTGAAACCCAATATTTGCTTTCACATAAGCATTAACAACAAGGTCTAAACGCGTGTCATAATCGATGTCGACATTTCCAAATTTGTTCAAATAATCAGTATACAAACTTAACCTGTTTTCATAAAAAACGTTTTTATAAATTTCGTTTTTCATATAAGCAGTAAAAAGAATACCAAATTCGGCTTTTACTTTCTGGCCTTCATCAATCAAAATCTGAGAATTTGGATCTAAAGGATCAGTCATATAAGTTGCTTTCTTAACCCCAAATGCACCTTGGTTAGCTAAATCTTGATCTAATACCAAAGTGGTTTTTAATGTTATTGGAGAGAAATAGAAAACTCTATTTTTTTGCTTATTAGAATTCTCAGCTCCAGCTCCCAGAAAGATATAGGCCGGTGCAAAAGGTTTAGAGATTGCAACGTCTGTATTTGGATAATTGTAACCGTTTGTAAATTGCGTATTGAAATTTAATTTTGAAGAGTAATACCAATTTGATGCAGTATCTTTTCTAAACCCATAAGTCGAGTTGAACTGAATAGCGTCGTCTGTTTTTCTTAATTCAGTCCCATCTTGCTTGTTTAAGCCATATTTTACAATAAGTTCGTTAACCCATTTATGATTTTTCTTTGCATAAGTTCTTCCAAATTCTCCTTTAAACAAACCTGAAATAGAACTTGTTCCCCCGGCACTCCAGTTTACAAAAGCAATTTCGGAAATGTCAAAACCAAGCTGATTTTTTTGGGTCCAGTTAGAAGGCGGTTTAGGAACCTGATTTGGACTTAGTGTAGTTTGTATAATCTGGGCAAAGTTATTAGAAGTACACAAAAGCAATAACAGCAAAAGGGTAGAACGCAATAATTTCATTGTGGTAATTTTTGTTTTGGTGTCGCAAAATAATTATTTTGAACCGTTAGAAAAAAGATTTATTAAACTTTTAACGTCAATTTTACACAATTGTTGCAGTTGGTTTACTGTTCCATGTTCAATAAACTCGTCTGGAACACCCAAAATTTCTATAGAATTTTTAAAATTATGTGATGCTGCAAACTCTAAAACTGCACTTCCGAAACCACCATTTTTTACGCCATCTTCGACTGTAATAATGTGTTGGAAAGTTTT
>NZ_DHEI01000146.1:2363-32067 GCF_002399805.1 Flavobacterium sp. UBA4854 | reverse complement strand
TGCAGTTTCCACCCCATTGAATTGGTCATAATTAAAATCTTAGACAATTCGCTTATCAATCGGTTTTGAGCGTTAGTTTTAAGTGTAGAATTTTCGATTTTTTTAGCCAGATTGGCTTTTACCGATTTATTGATTTTATTGTAATCATCGCCTGTAAACGGATTCAGTTTACTTTGCTCGACATCATAAAATTGAATGTCAGGATTTATAGTAATTTCTTCTTTTGGGATATTTAAAATTGTGATGGTTTTGTTTTTTTCATCAATATCATATTTCATTTGATGCAGATCGTAAGCAACCGTGACATTTGCGTTGACCACAATGAGCGCTTTTTTCTCAAAAGAAATCATGTCCATTAAATATTTCTGCTGATTTTTATAGGTAATAACTTCAGAAAAATGTCCTTCGGTCACAACCAATTTTCCAACGTTAAGAATCTGCTGCTGAATTAAATTGGTATTGTACTGAATATCTGAATCGTCTTCTTTTTTGAACTGGCAATATTTAAATCCCAGAACAATTATTAAAACGATAACTCCAACACCTATAATTCTTTTGATCAAGTTTTGCATTCCTCTAAAATATTTTAGACCAATTTACTCCTTTTTTTAGTTTTTTTGCCACGAATTACACTAATTACACTAATTTTTTGAAGCGTTTAATTTTTAATTTTTTCAAATTTTAATTTGTAATTGAAAAACACAGAAGAGAAATTTGTGCTAATTCGTGATCCCGATAGCTATCGGGAGTGGCAAATAAACTTAAAATGGATATCCGATAGCGATATTTAAAATTAGGTTATCTTTTCTCCAAGAACTGTTTCCTAAATTAATATTATCTATCACCCATCTTTGTCCGTCTGGCAAAGCAGGATTTCGAAGCGGAATGGCTAAATCGGTTCTTAAAACCAAAAATGACAAATCGAAACGTAAACCAACTCCTGCTCCAACGGCAATTTCTTTCATAAAATCTTTTGAAATTTCTGCTCCAGGTTTATCAGGATCGGCATGTAAAAGCCAAATATTTCCAGCATCTACAAATACAGCACCTCTTACAATGCTAAATAATTTAGCGCGATATTCTGTATTGAATTCCAGTTTTAAATCGGCTGATTGATCTGGCGTATAATTATCATTTGTGGTTGGCGGAATAACATAACTTCCTGGTCCTAAAGTTCGTGCTCTAAATGCTCGAATACTATTGGTTCCTCCCACAACAAACTGTTTTGAAGCTGGAAGCGTATTCGAATTTCCGTAAGCAAATCCAGCTCCAACAATCAATCTGCTGGCTAATTCACTTTCTTTTCCAAGCTTTAGATAATGTCTAAAATCAGATCTGATTTTCACATATTGGCTAAACGGTACATCAAATATTGTCTTTACTTTATTTGGATAGTCTGCTCCCGTAACCAAACCCGTAATGTTTCCTGCCAAATCCAATTCACCATTAAAATAGATTGTATTCTTTTTACGTTTTTGCATCGTGTTGGTGTACGTATAGTTATATGTCGGACCAAAAATTAATTGTTTCTCAATCACCTTTCCTAATGCGGGATCATCTTCTATATCAGCCAAATATTCTGGTGTAACATGATTCGGACTTACATATGTAACATCAATCACATTCAGTTGATGTTCTTTACGAATGTTCTCTTTCCACATATATCCAAAAGAAGTGTTGAAAGAGTTTAAAGCATAAAGTTGTGTTCTTTTTTGGTATTCGTAACGTAGCGTTGCCTTAGTTCTAGGCACATATTCGCTATTTCCTTCAATATGAAAAGGCGTTATAAATCTTGGCCAAGTTAAACTTACTTCACCTCCGAGTTTATAAATATTCTTTCCTTTATTTGTTCCACCAAGCTGAAAATCGGCTCCTCCAAAAACAGAAGCGGTAAACAATTCTGCTCCTCTCAAAAAATTTCGATTATTCCAATTTAAGTTTAATTCTGTACCAGTGTAACTCGCAGAATTGGTTTTACCGATAACTTCTACACGAATAAATTTTTTAGGCAAAAGCGTTAGAAAGTAATAAGAATCTAACGCATTCGGAATAGAATCTGACGGTTTAAATTCGTTCTTTACAAAACTAAATGTTCCCAGATTAACAAATCTGTTTAAAGTCAAATTATGATCTTTTCGATTGTAAACATCTCCTTTTTTGAAATAAATTGTTCGATCATAAATTCTTGGTTTGAAAGTTTCTGTCGTATCAATTATCGTGAGATCTTTATATTGTGTCATGTTTCTTTTTCGATAAACCGCACTATCATTTGTTAGAGAATAATTTGGATACACAAAAATCTTATCAATTTTATAAGTGGTTAAAGCTTTTACTGGCGTATCGTCTTTTATAACCAATCTAATTCTTACTTCGTGATCTCCTTTACTGCTGTCTACTTTGGCCAAAATATAATCTGGATTAAAGTAGAAATAGCCTTTCTCTTTCAGTCTTGCATCGATTCTTTCTCTTTCTGCTTTAATAACATCCAAATCATAAGGCGCACCCACTTTAAGCAAACTTCTTCTGCTGCTTTTTGCAATAATCTTTGACATTTTTAAAGAATCGTCGGGAAATATGACGCTTTTTATAATGTATTGCTGTCTTGGCGTAACGATATACTCTGCCGTAACTCTTTTGTTTCGAACAGTCGAATCGGCACTTACACGGGTTTTAAAATAGCCTCTATTTTCAGTAAAATTTCGAAGGACAGATGCATTATAATCTAAATCTACCTGACTGAAAAGTACTGGTGGTTCTCCGACTTTATTTCTTAACCAATATCTTGTTCCTTTATCTTTTTTAGGTTCGCCAGCAAGATTATATATTAATAATTTTGGACGCAAGCCAAAGATTTGCTTGTTTGGTTTTGGGCGCAACAAACCCTCGAGTTCCTTTTCTAATGCTTTTCGATTTTTCTTTTTCATAATCGAATCTTTTATGGTCACGGAACCTCCTGTATAAAGCAAATCGCCCTCTGGAAGGTATTTTGTATTACTGCATCCTACAACAAAAAATAAGAAAAGCAGTGCAATACACTTTATATAAAATGGGTTTATATGATTATGTTTTCTGCTCATTTCCTTCAATTGTTTTTTCGTCTTCGTTCTCCTGCAATTTTTCCTTTTCCTTCTGTTCTTTCTTTTTCTGTTTTTCTTTTTCCTTACGGACTTTATCTTCTTTTATCAATTCCTTTTCTTTTTCTGTACGATGGAAAAGTTCTCTAAATTTATTGTAACTCATCGTGATAACAAACGCAACACCAGTTTCAATTACCTGACCTTCTACAGCAACCTGATATTGGTTTTTACGATAAGCACGAATCATATAACGGCCATCTTTTGTCAATTGATAATCTAATGCAACATCGCCCGCGATGTTGGTTGTTTCTTCGTTGGCGCGTTCCTGCCCTTCTACTCCAAAACTGCTTCCAACAGTAACTTTCAAACGATCGTCTAGTAATTTTTTAGAAACTTCGACATTCAAATCGGTTCTGTTTTGCATGGTTCCTGTTGTGTAATCTTCTGTCGATTCTAAGTCAAAATTCACTTCAAAACCTGTAATAAGATCTCCTGCCAGATTATTTAATTGCTGCGAAAGAATTTTACTTACACTTTGTCTAGCAAAAGATTCTGCATTTGTACCGCCACTTTCGCTAGAAAACGGATTTTCGCCCACAAATCGGTTTAATAATAAAAGTGCAAAAACCTGTTTATTCAATTCCGCTGGATCTTGTTCTAATTGTTTCAGTTTTGTTTGTGTCATTTCTACAACATCTGTAGAAACATTATAATTTCCTTCTGGAAGCACAATTCCGAATGAGATTTCTGGTTTCAGCAATTCTCCATTCATTTTCAATAAAGTCTGAAATGGAAGTTTTTGTTTATAGGTATTTTGTACCGCTTGCGATTCTCCTTTTAATTGATTTCCTAATAAATCAATTGGTGCTGTGTTTACTTTATAAATGGCTGTAATATTTAAAGTTGCCATTGTTGGCTCACCATTCCAAGTGATAAAACTTCCTTGCTGAATATCGAACTTTCTTTTTATTCCGTTGAAATTCATCTGATAAGAACCGTCTGAGAATTCATATTTTCCAGTCAAAGTTGTTTTTCCAGATTGATCAATTCCTCCCACTAATTCTGCTTCACCTTTCAAATTCAAATAATCTCCATTCGACTTATCTATCAGCAGCGTCAATTCTGCTTCTTTATCAATCGAAATAGCAACATTCACATCCATTCCTTTCAATTCCGATTGATTCAGTTTATTCTGCATATCAACCGTTTGTTTGAGATAGGCATTATCTTCATCAACAAATTCTACAATTCCTTCTCGATCTGCAATTGACGGATCAGACTGAGGCATTACCACTGTAAATTTGGTTTCTTTGTTGATTTTAAGCGTTCCATCTACAATTGGACTATCCAAATTTCCTTTAATGTTTAGTTTTGTATCTAAAAACAAATCGCCATAAAACAAATCGTTGTCTTTTGCTTTTGAATGAATTGCTCTAAAATCATCTGCTTCTACAACCAAATTAAAATTGTATTTAACGAAATCTGGAGACTGAATGGTTCCGTTTACGTATAATTCATTGTCATTTTCGTCGAAAAGAGAGAATTTATCAAATGAAATCGTTTCATTGCTGAAAGTGATTTTTTCGTTTTTAGTTTTAAAATACGAATTCAATTGCGTTACTCTAAAACCAGCATCATTAAAGTTCAATTCGCCATTAATTTTGGGAGCCGAAGTATTTCCAGTCAAATTAAAATTTCCCGATAAAAAGCCTTGTCCTTCGGTAATATTTCCCATACTGAAACCTTGAATGCTTTTAATGTACAGTTTGTTAATTACAACATCAAAATCAAAACTTCCAGCGTCTAATTGATAATCTCCTGTTAGTTTGAGATCATTTCCTTCATCGCTTAGCGTTACATTTGCGGCAAGCGTATTGGCAGTTTTATTGTCAACTTTTATTTCTAAATCACCAACTTTTGATCCTTTAAAAGTAAAATCATCAATTTTTAAATCTGATGTAAAAGTTGGATTGGTCATTACATTTTCAACCAAAGCATTTCCGTTTATCAAACCTTGCATTAACAATTCATCTTTTTTGACCATATTCATAATGGTCTCAATTTTGAAATTTACAAAATCGACTTGCAACGGTGCATTATCTTGATTTCCTTGCGATTGTACTTTTAATTCATTTCCATTATTATTCAAATTGAATTTATTGACATATAATCTTTTTTCTCCAATTTCAATTGCATTTTCTGGATCGACATTCCATTTATCATAATTCAAAATGAAGTTTTCAGAATCCAATTTTACTATATTTTTAGAATCTTCTGCTTTAAATTCGCCCGCAATAAAATACTGTTGTTTTTGTTTTGCATCTTGAACTTCGAGCGCATAAGTCAAAATATTATTTTGAACTTGTCCGCTTAGACTTGTAAACGGAATTTTTAAAGAACCGCTTTCAATTGTAGCGACAGAAACAGAATATTCTAAAGCATTTTCTTTTGCTTCAATATTGATTTTCCCGTCAGAAATGGTATTGTTTGCATAAACAATTCTCGGAATCGTTCCTTTTACTTCCAACGAATCAGTCTGATTATTGTATTTTCCATTAATCGTAAAAGGCTCTAAACCTGTCAGTTTTGGCAATAATTTAAAAAGCACCGGATCATTATCTACCTTCAGCATAAATGCCAATCTTTGCTCATCTGATTCTGCATTAACTTTCGGATTTTTAAGATCTATATATTTCGATAATGATTTTTGAACTGAATTTGCTAAAGTCGTCAGTTTGTATTTTCCGGTTACTTCTGCTTTTAGAAATTGAGACGAAATTTTAATTGAATTGCTGTCTTTGTCTGCGAAAGCAAAAACGCGAATCGAATCTAAAACAATTGGCTCAACATCTTGCAAAATCTGAATATTGGATAAAAACACTTTTCCGTTAAGAAAATCAGGATTACTGTTGGTTATATCAGCATCAACATTACCGCGCAGTTTCATTGGTCCTGCATGGAGATTCAACTTTTCTAAATCGGCAATATCTAAATTCAGTTTTAATTTTACAGTTGGATATTTGTCTTTTGTATCTCCGCTTGCGGTCAAATTAAAATTCAGATTCGGATCTTTCATTCCAGATTTTACGGCAAAAGAACCATTTTCGATATTTCCTTTTAAAGCTAAATCTCTATAAGTGTATCGATTAAAAACCGCTTTTTGCACTAAACCATCAATCGCTGCATTTGCGGTTTTAGGATCTAAACCATTTCCTTTAACTTTCGCTTTAAGCGTAATTTTTCCGATCGAATCATTTTTAATTAATCGACCTAAATCAAATTCCTGCAGAGAAACATCTGCATCGTATTTTTCTTTATTCTTAATTCGCTGATCAAAAAGAGCGTCTACTTTTGCATTTCCAAAACTGCTATTTAAAGCCAAATTGGTTTTGAAATTCTGCACCGAACCTTTAAATTTTCCTTGCAAGCTTAGTTGCGAAGGCAATTGAATATTTTTCGGAATTGTTCCCGCAGGCACAAACATATTGATGTCTTTTGAAGTACTCGAAATCTTCTTGATATTCAAATCATAATAAGCTTTTTGAGCATCAGGAAGTCCAGCAATTTTACCAGAAAGGGAAACTTTTGTAGAACCTATTCCACTCATTTCAAATTTCGAAATATTCAAATCTTTTACTTTTCCACTCACACGGCTGTCTACGTACAGAATCGCATTTGGATTACTTTTAAACGGATTTGTTTGCTGCAAATCTGGAACGAACAGTAAAATGTCTTTAAAACCAATTTTTGATTGTTTTAAATTGGCATCAATAGCAAGATTTCCTAAATCTTTTTGAAGCGATTCTAACGATTTATATTGTGCTTTAACTTTATCTTGAACGAGTGTTTGCGGCGTTTTTAAATATAGATTTTCTAAAGAAGCATTTTTTGGACCGTAAAAGAAGTCTGTTTTTAAAGCTTGAATTTGCAAACCGCTTTTTTCGTTGACAGTTAATGTTTGTATATTTCCAGAAATAGTATCATTTCCGTAATACAATTTCTCGGCTTTAAAATTGAATTTACTCAAATCTAAATGTGCGTAATCTAAACCTTTTGTTTTCGGTTTTGACTGCATATCATCAAACTTGAAAGCTATATTTTCTAAATTGGTTTCGTTTAGTTTTACTTTCCAACCTGCTTGTTTTATTGCCGTTGTATCTAAATTGGGAGTTTGAATTTGTTTGTCTTTTGTACCTAATCTTAGATTTCCGCTAAGATTTTTTACTTCGAAAGTATCAAAATCTAAAAGCTGTTTGTTTAGATCGATTTCATTTACGGCAAGATTTAAATTTCCTAAACGAATACCTGAATTTAATTTGGAATCTTTATTATCGTATAAAATATCGATTTTAGACAAAGTTATTTTATCCAATTTCAATTTAAAATCTGGACGTTTTGAAACGGTATCAACAGTTTTGACTGAAACTTCAGCTATTTTCTCCACAACATCTTGATCTAAAACTACTTTAAGTCCGTTTAAATTAATATTCGGAATATTAAAATCCATTTGATCTAAATCGAATTTCTTGAATTTAGTGTCAAAATGAGTCAGATTTACTCGAATATCATTTTTAGAAAAATCATCCTTAAAATTAAATTTAACTTGATCGAGATTTACTTTTACAACAGAGACTTTGAAAGGTTTTGCATTTGGATCTTCAACTTTTGGTTCTTTAGACTCGAATGCTTTTATAATGTAGTCGAAATTAAAAACACCTTCTTTGTTTCTTGAAATATTAGCTTTTACATTTTCTAATGAAACCGAATTGATTTCCAGTTCGCTGCTGACCAATTTAAAAAGATCAACATCAACTTCTAATCGTTTGCCTGCCAGCAAAGTGTCTTTTTTTTGATCTTCAAAATAGAAACCTTCCAGCACTACATCTTTCGGGAATTTGATTAAGATTTTATCTAATGAAACTTTGGTTTTTATCTTGCCCTGAAGATATGTTATTGCTTTATCCTTAACGAAATTTTGAACTGATGGAACTTGAATTAAAATAATGAGAAGCAATAAAAATGCAACTATAGAAACCACGCACCATAATAGCACACGAAGTATTTTTTTTAGAAAATGTTTCGGTTTCTTATTCATACGTCAATAAAATCTTTTAGATTAAAATTGCTTCTGAAAAAAGCAGAGTTAGACATCTTACAAAAATGTAAAATTTAAACCTTAACAATTTACACAATTATGAGGAATTATTCTAAAATTTTACTGCTAAATAAGTTTTTTTCTTGCCATAAAGGCGGTAAGGCACGAAGTCTTTTTTTTAACTCTGTGAATTTCTTAAAACAAAATTAAAATTTAATGTGCGGTTGTTTTTTTCCTAAAGCTTCAATTTTCTGTTGCAATTTTGCCAGGAATTTTTGATGCTGTTCTGATTCTGGATTAAAACTTCTGTGACGTAGACTTTTCTGGATTTCGTCTACTTCTTTCATTGTAGAAAAACTGTCTTCTGAAATATTGCTTTCGCTAAAAAGCTTCCAAATATAATCTATCGCTATTTGATTGGGATGAAGCATGTCTTCGGCATAAAAACGATAATCGCGAAGTTCGTCTATCATGATTTCGTACGATGGAAAATAATTGTCAATTGTGAAGTGTGAATTGTAAATTTTTAAAAAGCCATGCAATGCTGCAAATAAATGCGATTTGCTTAATTGGTTTTCTACAAAACCGTCTTTGATATGACGAACTGGAGAAATGGTAAATATGAAATTGATATTTGGATTTAAAGATTGAATTGACGCAATTGTATTTTGAATGCTTTTCTGAATTACTTCTGAGGGCAATAATTCTTTTGAGAATTGCTTTTGAGGCACTTTATGGCAATTGGCTACAATTTCATCTTTTTCAAGATTTCTATAAATCCACGAAGTCCCAAAAGTGATGATAATATGCGTAGCTTCTTTAATTTGTTTATGCGTTTCTGTAATTGCTTTATTTAAGGATTCCAGCAATTCTTGACGATCAGAATTACTTAGATCAGAATGCACTTCGTAACTATGCCAACGTTCATTGTGAAAGAAAACATCTTTTTCTCCAAACATTTCTTGTTTAGAAATTCTATCGAATAATTTCTCAATTGAAACTGGATTAAAAATTATTCCAAACGGATTGGTTTCATTTTGAAATTTAAAATAATCGAATTTCTCTGCCATATTTTCTGCAAAACAAGATCCAATAGAAAGCACTTTTGAATTATATTCGATAGGATTTTCACTTTTTGTAATTGGTATTTGGGTTCTAAATTGCATGATTTCTAATTTACACACGAATTTCATCAATTTTAACCAATAAAAAAACCAAATACAAAAGTATTTGGTTTCTAAAATTAAAGTATGGCTTTACTTAGTAAAAATACTCATTTGATTCAGCAGCTGTTGTTCCGTCGCTTTTGTAATTCGTAATTTTTGTCGGAAAATTATTTGCATCATATACAATTTCACTTTTGTATACATTTGCTTCTCCTCCACTTGAGTAAGATGCTGTATACTTAACAATATTGTTCACAGAGCTATAAAGAGAACCTTCACCTTCGCTATGATCTATTAGCAAATTGAATCCTGTAATATTTTTGTATGGATTGTTTTTATTATCATATTCATATTGAGCTGTAAATACACTACCTGTTTCTGACTCTGTTTGAACACTTTTAACTAGATTTCCGTTCGCAAAAGTTAACACCTCAGAATAAACACTTTTTGTTTCTGCTCCTGTAGTACCATTTACGTTATAACGTTCTCTTTTTACTGTTCCATCTGCGTTATGTGTAAATACGATTCTGCTTTTGTATTCACCATTAGGAAATGCTGTCGAAAAGCCTTCTGCATAAGTAGACTCTGTAAGTTTTCCGTTTGTATATTTATAAGTTGTGATGTCACTAATGATATCTTTACCACTTTCAGTATCATAGTTAATTTCTTTTACCACAAGATTACCATCATAAGTATAGTCAGTTCTTCCTGCCTCATCTTTCATGCTTACAATTTTGGTACCATTGTAAGTTGCTACATAAGTAGAATTTTCTGAAGGATATGCTACGCTAGAATATTTAATTGTTTTTGGCAAAATTGCACCTCCATCTTGATTGTCATCACTTGAACAAGATGTTAAAACTAGTGCTAAAGCACCAAATAAGCATAAAATTTTTTTCATTTCGATTTGGTTAAATTGATTATGAGCGCGAACTTACTAAAATTCATAATCAATCCTTTACGGGATTCCACATTCAAAAAAATACAATACAGCAATAAACACATAACACAATGATAACCAATAATATAAAGCCTAAAAATTAACGAGAAAATTTATCAAAAAAGAATGATTATAAATTAATCGTTCTTCTATTGAAAAAACTAAATATCTAAAACATCTGGTTTAGATCAAGTTCTTTTTTATAATTGATAAATTGAGTTTTTTCTAAATAAAAAAAGCCAGAAACATTTGCATCTGGCTTTTTCTTATTTTAATTTTCTAATTCAAATATTAATAAAAATATTCAGAAGTACCTAAACTATCAGATCCTGCATCTACTTCTTTAACTGGATAACCACTTTCGTTATAAGTAAAAGTACTGTTTGTCCATAAATCACCGTCTGATGTATCAGTCAAAATGTTGAATTTAACTCCACTTCCTTCTCCATCAACGAATGCAATTTTATCCATACCTAAAATATTTTTCATCGGGTTGTTCTTATTGTCATAAGTGTATTTATGACTTTCCGAGCTTGATTCACTTATGATCTCACTTACTTCACCATTTACAAATTTAATTGTACTAGTTGACCCTTCACTTGTTTGACTTTCACTATCTCCTGAATATGATTTAACTGTAATCGTTCCATCAGTATTATAAGTATAAACTTCTTTGTGTCCCCAATCCATATTTGGCTCTACTCTAAGAAAAGTTGTCAATTTACCATCAGCATTATAAGAATAAGTATTTACTTGATCTATTGTTCCGTCAGGGTATTTAAACTCTATTTTCGTAATTAAATTCCCTGTGTAAGTATAATACATGTTTGAATCACCCGTATCATCTATAGCACTTACTATTTTATTACCATCATATTTGTAGTTAATGGTGTATGTATCTCCCTCTGTATTTTTAATAACGGTTTTTTTAAGCAATACGCCATCCGAAGAATCTGAAGAAGAATCATCACTTGAACAAGAGGTTAAAACTAGTGCTAAAGCACCAAATAGACATAAAATTTTTTTCATTTTGATTTGGTTAATTTGTTAATTGGCACAAACGTAATACAACAAAAAATTAAATCCTTACGGGTTTCCACATTTAAAAAAATAACACTTTTTCAAACACTTTTCAATAACCTATTAACAAACAAAATAGCCCAATAATTGCCTTATTAAAAAAAAACTAAAGACCAAAAATGCGTATAAATACTCAGGTTTTTTCTTTTATTTTATATCATTCGAAGGACTTTTAAAAAATTACATTTTTAATAACAGAAACTGACTACACAAACTAAAACAATTCCTTATTTTTGCATCTTCCATTTTTTTAAAATTCTTATATGAAATTATTATATACCTACATTATCAAGCATAAAATGCTTTTGTTTTTTGCTTTGATTATGGCTACTATCAACATTTGTTTCAGTTTATCAGATTCAGTAATTACCGGAAAACTTATGCAGGATTGCGGGGTTGGTTTGGCAAAATACAAAGGAAACGAAATCGGATTTATTAAATCATTGGCTTTCTGGCTCGGTCTTTCGCTTGGTGCTGCGATGATTTCTAGAATCACCAAAAACTTTCAGGATTATTTTACCAACGTTGTCATTCAGCGTACTGGTGCTCAAATGTATACTGACGGAATTAAGAAATCTCTTGATCTTCCGTATGCTGAATTTGAAGATCAGCGAAGCGGAGAAACGTTGAGTAAACTGACAAAAGTTAGAATTGATTCTGAAAAACTTATCACACTTTCTATTTCGCTAATCTTTCAAACTATTATAGGTTTCATTTTCGTTATTGTTTATGTTGCCCGAATAGATTTTAGAATCTCTATTATCTTTTTAATTACAGCTCCAATTATTGCTTTGGTTAGTTTGTATTTGGGTAAAAAGATCAAAATTGTTTCGAGAAAGATTGTCAATCAAACCAATGCTCTTGCAGGTTCTACAACTGAAAGTTTACGAAACATTGAGTTAGTAAAAAGTCTTGGTTTAACGTATCAAGAAGAAAAGCGTCTGAACTTAAACACTTTCAAAATCCTTCAATTAGAATTAGAGAAAATTCGTTTCATAAGAAGTTTGAGTTTTATTCAAGGAACAACCGTTCACTTTTTAAGAACTTGCGTTGTTTTTGCTCTTTATTATTTCTTGTTCGGAGGAAAAATCATTGTTGGTGATTTATTGACAATGGTATTTTTTACTTTTTTCATTTTTGGTCCTTTACAAGAATTAGGAAACTTTATTATTGCTTTGAATGAAACAAAAGTTTCTATGGAAAATTTCAGAAACTTACTGAATGCTCCAAAAGAGTTTCGTCCAAAAAGCCCTAAACATATTGGTGCAATTCAAAAACTACTTTTCCAAAATGTTAGTTTTCAGCACAAAACTGCCAAATTTAAAGCGGTTGAAAATATTAATTTCGAAATCAAACAAGGACAAACCGTGGCTTTTGTTGGTCCGTCTGGATCTGGAAAAACAACTTTAGTAAAATTATTAGTCGGATTATATACTCCTGCCGAAGGCCAAGTTTTGTATAACGACATTGATTCTACAGATGTTGATTTATTAGATTTAAGAAAACAGCTTGGTTTTGTTACTCAAGATGCTCAATTATTCTCAGGAACAATTCGAGAAAACTTATTATTTGTTAAACCAAACGCAACCGACGAAGATTTATATGATGCCTTAAAACGCGCAAGCTGCGATAAGCTTTTAAGACGTGCAGAAGATGGTTTAAATACTACAATTGGTGAAGGCGGAATCAAAGTTTCGGGTGGAGAAAAACAGCGTTTATCTATCGCGAGAGCAATTTTAAGAAATCCGAATTTATTGATTTTTGATGAAGCTACTTCTGCTTTAGATTCTATTACCGAAGAAGAAATCAACGATACAATCAGAAATATCTCAGACAAAAATAGAATCACCGTCTTAATTGCTCATAGATTGTCTACTGTAATGCACGCTGATAAGATATTTGTTTTAGAACAAGGGAAAATTATCGAACAAGGGAAACACGAAGATTTGATTGTAGAAAAAGGATTGTATTACGCTATGTGGCGCCAGCAGATTGGAGAGCGAAAATAGTTTTCTAAGCTTCTGAGGTGCTAAGTTGCTAAGGTTCTAAGTTTTTTTTATCCTTATTTGTCATTTCTCCTTCGTCGAAATAACAAATATAAAATACTATAAATAGCAATCTATTACACGCATTATTTGTTATTTCGACGAAGGAGAAATCTCCACAAGCAACTCCGCAACGAAAATCTAATCTTTGTCGAGCTTCTAGTGAAGATTTCTCCTTCGTCGAAATGACAGAAAATGAGAAAAAAATCTTTTTTAATCATTTTAATCTGTGGCAAAAAATAAAACCCGATAAGTTTTAAAACTTATCGGGTTTACTTTTTAAAAACTTAGCCTCTTAGAATCTACTTAACAAAATCCACAGCTTTAGTAAGCGCTTCAGCAATTCCGTCAACATTTTTACCTCCTGCTGTTGCGAAGAAAGGCTGACCGCCACCACCACCTTGGATGTATTTCCCTAATTCGCGAACAACTTGTCCAGCATTTAAGTTTTTCTCTGCTACAATTTCTTTAGAAATATAGCATGTTAACATTGGTTTTCCTTCGTGCGCTGTAGCCAAAACAATAAATAAATTGTTATACGAACCACCTAACTCGTAAGCTAAATCTTTTGCTCCTTCTGGATTTAAATCTACCTGTTTTGCTAAAAATTGAACTCCGTTGATTTCTTGTAATTCTTTAGCTAAATCAGCTTTCATATTTTTAGCTTTATCTTTCAATAGAGCTTCTAATTGTTTTTTCAATTGAGCATTTTCGTCTTGCAATGCCTGAATCGCTTTTACAGGATCTGGAGCATTTTTAAGCACTTCTTTAATTTCTCCAAAAGAAATTGCTTGAGACTCAAAATACTCTTTTGCAGCTTCACTTGTAATTGCTTCAATTCTTCTAATTCCTGCTGCAACAGCTCCTTCAGAAATAATTTTAAAATGCCAGATGTCAGATGTGTTAGCAACGTGCGTTCCTCCACATAATTCAACAGAATCTCCGAATTTAATTGTACGAACTAAATCTCCATATTTTTCTCCAAATAATGCAATTGCACCATCTTCAAGGGCTTGATCTTTTGGAATCGCTCTTTTTTCGATTAATGGCAAACTCTCACGAATTCTTGCATTTACAAAGTTTTCAACTTCTAATAATTCTTCATCTGTAACTTTAGCAAAATGAGAAAAATCAAAACGTAATGAAGCATTTCTTACCATCGAACCTTTTTGCTCTATATGAGTTCCTAAAATCTTACGTAAACCTTGGTGTAACAAGTGTGTAGCCGAGTGATTTGAAGAAGTTTTAGCTCTTTGAATTGCATCAACAACAGCATTAAAAGTTCCTGTAAGGTTCTCTGGCAATGATTTCGCCAAATGTACCGTTTGGTTGTTTTCTTTTTTAGTGTCAATGATATAAATAATATCTCCGTTTTGCGCTTCTAAATATCCTTTATCTCCAGTTTGTCCTCCGCTTTCTCCGTAAAATGGAGTTGCATTAAAAACCAATTGGAAAATTTCTCCATCTTTTGCACTCTCAACTCTACGATATTTTGTAATCTTAACTTGTTGCGCTAATCTATCATAACCAACAAATTCCTGAACATCATCTTCAATAATTACATGCCAATCTCCAGCTGTTACTTTAGAAGCTGCACGAGATCTTTCTTTCTGTAATTGCAATTGCTCTTTAAATCCTTCCTCGTCCAATTTCAATCCTTTTTCTGAAAGAATCAAAGCCGTTAAATCGATTGGGAAACCATATGTATCATACAATTCGAAAGCTTTTTTACCATCGATTGTATCGCCAGTATTATTTAAAATTACAGCATCTAAAAGAATCAATCCTTGATCTAATGTTTTTAGGAAAGAGTTTTCTTCTTCACGAATTACATTCGAACAAAGTGCTTTTTGCGTTCTGATTTCTGGGAAAGAATCTCCCATTTGCTCGCTTAAAGTCTCAACCAATTTATAAATAAATGGCTCTTTAGTACCTAAGAAAGTAAATCCGTAACGAATAGCACGACGTAAAATTCTACGAATAACATAACCCGCACCAGTGTTAGAAGGCAATTGTCCGTCAGCAATAGCAAAAGCTACCGCGCGAACGTGATCTGCTACTACGCGAATGGCAATATTAATTTTTTCTTCGGCTTCATTTGAAGCTTTAACCGTATATTTTGCTCCAGTAATCGTTTCGATTTCTCTAATCAAAGGCATAAAAACATCAGTATCATAGTTTGATGTTTTTCCTTGTAAAGCCATACACAAACGCTCAAATCCCATTCCGGTATCTACGTGTTGTGCCGGAAGTTTTTCTAACGAACCATCTGCTTTACGGTTGAATTCCATGAATACATTATTCCAGATTTCAACAACTTGCGGGTGATCATTGTTAACTAAACTTTTTCCAGAAACCAAAGCCTTTTCTTCTGCAGAACGTAAATCAACATGAATTTCAGAACAAGGTCCGCATGGTCCTTGATCACCCATTTCCCAGAAATTGTCTTTTTTATTTCCTAAAATAATTCGATCTTCATCAATTAAAGTTTTCCAGATATCCCAAGCTTCTTGGTCAAAAGGAACATTATCTTCTTTACTTCCTTCAAAAACAGAAACGTAAAGATTTTCTTTTGGAATCTTATAAACCTCTGTCAATAATTCCCAAGCCCAGTTGATCGCTTCTTTTTTGAAGTAATCACCAAAAGACCAGTTTCCTAACATTTCAAACATTGTGTGATGGTAAGTATCGATACCAACCTCCTCAAGGTCGTTATGTTTTCCTGAAACACGAAGACATTTTTGTGTATCGGCTATTCTTGGACTTTTTGGAGTTCCGTTCCCTAAGAAAAATTCTTTAAACTGGGCCATTCCCGAGTTATTGAACATTAAGGTTGGGTCGTCTTTAAGAACAATAGGAGCTGATGGAACAATAGTATGTCCTTTACTCTCAAAAAAATCTAAAAATTGTTTACGTACGTCTTGTGATTTCATATTTTAATTAGAAAATGTGTCTGTTTAATGTGTCAATTTGATAACGTGCTGATTACGTTTTATTTTCAATCAATAATGCGTTAATTTTTAAAATCGAAAACTAAAAACTTATGTTTTACAACAATAAAATTGCTAATTTGCGCATTATATAATTTAAGTAATTCTCCCCAAATTATCAAATTATTTTGTTCTTGTAAAAAAGCCCAAACAACTGAAACATTTTGTCAAATTGTTCGTCTAAGTTATTTTACAAGCTGCAAAAATAGCGTATTTTAAAATATGGCGAAAGTAAAATATTATTACGACTCAGAAAATCTGGCTTATACGAAAATAAAAACCAGAAAAAGAATAAAAATTGGTTACGCATTACTGTTTTTATTGGCATCAGCACTATTTGGATTTTTAGTTTTTGTACTTCTAATTAATACTCCTTATTTTGAAACCCCAAAAGATCGTTTACAAGCCCGCGAAATCGAAAATTTAAAACTGCAATATGCTATTTTGAATAAAAAATTGGATGAAATAGATGAAGCCGCAGATGCATTAGAAGAACGTGACAATAATATTTACCGCGTCTATTTTAATAAAGCTGAAATTCCAGATTCTATAAGAAAAGCTGGTTTTAAAAATTCTGACCGATATAAAATTCTTGAAGGATATAATAATTCGCAATTGGTTTTAAATACCACCAAAAGAATTGATAAACTTTCAAAGCAATTAGCAATTCAGTCCAAATCTCTAGATGAAATTTTAAAATTAGCTGGAGCAAAAGAAAATTTATTATTAGCAATTCCTGCCATTCAGCCAGTACGAAATGAAAATTTAAAACGTGTCGCGTCAGGTTTTGGATACCGTATTGACCCTTTCACGAAAGTCAGAAAAATGCATAACGGAATGGATTTCACGGCCAATACAGGCGCTCCAATATACGCAACAGGAGACGGAGTCGTTGACAGAGCTGACAATACTGCTTCTGGATACGGAAATCATATTGTGATCAGGCATGGTTTTGGATATGAAAGTTTGTATGCGCATTTAAGCAAATACAACTGTCATCCTGGACAGCGAGTAAAACGCGGCGATGTTATTGGTTACGTTGGAAGCACAGGAAGATCTGAAGGGCCGCATTGTCATTATGAAGTACATAAAGACGGAAAAGTAGTTAATCCGTTGAATTTTTATTACGGAAATATTTCAGCTGTAGAATATGTGGCAATTTCACAAATGGCAAACCAAGAAAACCAATCATTAGATTAATAGTACAAAAAATACTATTTTTGATGTAAAATAGAAAAAAACAAACCATGCATATTGAACTTTCTAAAGACAAAAGATATTACAGTATTGGCGAAGTAGCCAAAGCTTTTAATGTCAATGCTTCTTTGATACGATTTTGGGACAGCGAATTTGACATTCTAAAACCTAAAAAAAATGCCAAAGGAAACAGAATGTTCACACCAGAAGATATTACCAACCTTCAATTGATTTATCACTTAGTAAAAGAAAGAGGATTTACTTTAGAAGGTGCCAAAACACACTTAAAAGAAGGTCAGAAGAAAACGTTAGATAAATTCGAAATAATACGTAAATTAGAATTGATAAAAACGCAACTAAACGACATCAAAAACGAATTGTAATTAAAAATTGAAATAAACTTAAATCAAAACAAATATGAAAAAGTGGTTGATCCCTGTTGGAATTATTGTAGCTTTTATTGCTATTATCGCATTTTGGTCGATTGGAATTAAAAATACTGCTTTACAAAAAAGTCAAGCTGTTAACAAAGAGTGGGGAAATGTTCAAACCGCTTACCAAAGACGTAATGATCTTATCGGAAATTTAGTAAACACTGTTAAAGGTGCTGCTGACTTTGAAAAAGGAACTTTAACTGCTGTAATCGAAGCTCGTGCAAAAGCTACATCTGTAACAATTGATCCAAGCAACGTAACTCCAGAACAATTGGCACAATTTAACCAAGCGCAAAGCGGTGTATCTTCTTCTTTATCTAGATTATTAGTTTCTGTTGAGCAATATCCAACATTAAAAGCAAACGAAAACTTCTTAAAATTACAAGACGAATTGGCTAGCACTGAAAATCAGATTTTAACAGCTAGAACCCGTTTCAATGAATCTGTACAAGATTACAACGGATATGTTTTAAAGATTCCAAACAACTGGTTCTTGAGCGAATACAAGGAGAAACCATACTTTGAAGCTTCTACTGGAGCAGATAAACCTGTTGAAGTAAAATTCTAAAAAAAAAATTAAACTCTAAAATCATTTTTATGTCAAAAGTAGAAGATTTTTTAACCAAAGAAGAAGAGCAGGAAATTGTTGAAGCTATTCGTATGGCCGAAAATAATACTTCTGGCGAAATTAGAGTTCATATAGAAAAAACAACTTCTAAAGCTCATTACGATAGAGCTTTAGAAGTTTTTCATCAATTAAGAATGAATGAAACTAAATTGCAGAATGGTGTTCTACTCTATTTTGCAGTTGAAGATAAAAACTTTGTTATCTGTGGAGATAAAGGAATTAACGATGTGGTCGCAAATGATTTTTGGGATTGTACCAAAGATGTTATGACTAATCATTTTAAATCTGGCAATTTTAAACAAGGAATTGTTGATGGCATTTTGAATGCTGGAGAACAGCTTAAAAAATATTTCCCTTCTCAGGAAGACGATACAAACGAATTATCTAACGAAATCTCAAAAGGATAAATAATGAAAAATTCCCAAATTAAAATCTCAAATTCTAATAGAATTTTTCAGATTACTCTTTTGTTTATCACATTATTTATGAGCAATGCTATTTTTGCTCAATTTGATATTCCCAAAAAACCTGATTTCCAAACTTCTGTTTACGATTATGCAAATGTTTTAAGCGCTTCTGAAAAAACACAATTAGAGGAAAAATTAGTTCGTTACTCCGATTCTACCTCTACTCAAATTGTTGTTATTACTATCGAAAGCCTAAAAGGTGAAGATATTGGCATTCTTACTCCTAAATGGGCTCAAGAATGGGGAATCGGCCAAGCTAAAGAAGATAATGGGGTTTTAATTTTATTGGCTAAAGCCGAAAGAAGAATCTGGATTTCTCCTGGTTATGGACTTGAAGACCGATTAACTGCAGGTATAGGCGGAGAAATCACAAGAAATATTATCATTCCCGAATTTAAAAAAGGAAGTTATTACAACGGTCTTGACAAAGGAGCCGATGCGCTTTTTGATGTTTTTAAAGGAAAATACAAAGGCGAACGCAAACAGAACAAAGGACAAGACTTTCCTTTTCTGCCTTTTATCGTAATTGTTGTTATTGTTTTAATTCTGCTTTCTCGAAATAAAAGAGGTGGTGGCGGAAATTCAGGCAACAACGGTGGCGGTGGCCCTAGTTTACTTGATGCTATTATTCTAAGTAATCTTGGAAGAAGCGGAGGTGGATTTGGAGGATTCGGAGGCGGATCATCTGGCGGCGGTTTTGGCGGAGGCGGTGGCTTCGGCGGAGGCTTTGGAGGCGGAGGATTCTCTGGAGGTGGTTCTGGAGGAAGCTGGTAATTTATTCTGGTTCTAATTTTCATTGTTTGAGGTTTCAGATTTAGGTTTCAATCTTAAAAAATCATACATTTACATTTTACAATTAATTAATAGATGTTATCACATAAAGCAAAATACGCCCTTAAGGCCTTACTTTATTTAGCAGAACAAGACGAAAATCACATTTCTAGAACTGTAGAAATTGCTGATGGCGCTAACATTCCTAAAAAGTTCCTAGAACAGATTTTGTTGGATCTAAAACGCGGTCGTTTTGTAAGCAGTAAGCAAGGAAAATTTGGCGGATATTATCTGATAAAATCTAAAAACGACATTACTTTGGCAGAAATTCACCGATTATTTGACGGTGCAATTGCACTTTTGCCATGCGCTTCTTTAAATTTTTACGAACCTTGTTCTGATTGTAAAACCGAGTCTGAATGCAGTCTGCGTCACGGTCTAATGCTTATTAGAGACAAAACTTTGAAGGCTATGGAAGGCATCACAATCGCTTCTCTTGTAAAAAAATAAAAAAATATTTTCTAAAGTCTAGTAAATCGATAGAATTAATTATATATATTTGCCAAAAATAATTAACTAATCATTTACAAAATTTTAACTCATGAAAGTACATTCTAGTAAATCAGGTGGACAAAATCTTTTGCAAAAAAACTATAATTATAAATTCACGACTGTGAATACTGCTTCATTTATGATGTGTATGTGTTGGTAAAAAAAATTTAATTTTAAATTCTACTAATCACATATACTTAATATAAAAATGAAAACATCTATAAAAAATATACTTACAATACTTGCAGTTTTAACGTTCTCAATCTCATTCGCACAAAAAATAGACGGGGTTGTAACAACAGATCAAAATATTCCTTTAGAAGCAGCGAACGTGGTTATTAAAGGAACAACTTTTAGTGCAATTACAGACTCTGAAGGAAGATTTTCGATAGAATCACAAGGAAAATTACCGTTTACCCTTTTGGTTCAATACATTGGCTACAATACTGCCGAAATTGAAATCACGGCTATTCCAGCTTCACCTCTATTGGTTACTTTACGTGAAGAAAACAAACTTGTAGAAGTTGTAGTTTCTTCAAGAAGAAGAATAGAAAAAGTACAAGATGTGCCAATTGCTGTTTCGGTAGTTACAGGAAAACAAGCAGAAGCAGCTGGAGCATTTAACGTAAACCGTATTAAAGAATTGGTTCCTTCTGTTCAGTTGTATTCTTCTAACCCAAGAAATACAGGAATCAATATTAGAAGCTTAGGTTCTCCTTTCGGATTAACAAATGACGGTATCGATCCTGGAGTTGGTTTTTATGTTGATGGTGTTTATTATGCACGTCCAGCAGCGACTACTTTAGATTTTATTGATGTAGAACAAATCGAGGTTTTACGTGGTCCGCAAGGTTCTTTATTTGGAAAAAACACAACTTCTGGAGCTTTTAACATTACTTCTCGTAAACCAAGTTTTACTCCTGGTGCCGATTTTGAACTTAGCTACGGAAATTATGCCTTTTTACAAGCTAAAGCTTCTGTTACAGGAGCATTAGGAAAAAAAGTGGCTGGTCGTTTATCTTTTTCTGGAACACAACGAGATGGTTTAATCGATAACATTGCTACAGGAAGACCTACAAATACTTTAAACAATCAAGGTTTTAGAGGACAATTATTATGGACTCCTACTGAAAATACAAACGTTACTTTTGCAGGTGACCTTACCACACAGCGTCCTGACGGATATGCGCAGATTGTTGCTGGTGTTGCCCCTACTAAAAGGGCTGCATACCGTCAGTTTGATGCTATTATCGCCGATTTAAACTATCAATTGCCAAGTTTAAATGCTTTTGATCGTAAAATTGATCATGATACTCCTTGGCGTTCTGGACAAGATTTAGGAGGAGTTTCATTAAATGTCGATACAAAAATTGGAGGTGGGACACTTACTTCTACAACAGCATGGCGTTTCTGGAATTGGGATCCATCAAATGATAGAGATTTTACAGGATTACAGGTTTTAGCTAAATCTCAAAACCCAACAAGACAAACACAAATTACACAAGAGGTTCGTTATGCTGGACAAATAACTTCAAAAATAAGCGGTGTTGGTGGAGTATTCTTTATTGATCAAACTTCTCAGACAGATGGTACAGAAGAATCTGGAAATGCACAATGGAGATTCTCACAAAGCTCAACTAGCCCACTATGGAAAACACCAGGTCTTTTTGAAGGCTACGGCATCCATACTGACGCAAGAATTAGAGCTTCGAGTGCAGCAATATTTGGTCAGCTTGATTGGTCAGTTACAGAAAAATTCCACATTTTACCAGGTTTGAGATATAATTTTGACAAAAAAGACGCGAGTTATTCTCGTAAAACTTACGGAGGTCTTCAAACAACAGATCCTGCCTTATTAGCTTTGAAAAAATCAGTTTACTCAGATCAAGCATTTGATTCAGATACAGATAACACAGATTTTTCTGGTAACTTAACGCTTACTTACAAAGCATCAGACAAAATCAATGCTTATGCAACATTTGCTAAAAGTTACAAACCAGTTGGAGTTAACGTAGCTGGGCTTCCAACAAACTCAGCAGGACAGCCAATGACTGAACTTGCTGTAGTTAAACCAGAAAAAGTATATCATTACGAAGTTGGAGTAAAAACATCTCCGTTTAAGAATTCTATTTTAAATTTAACGTTATTTAATACTGACATCAAAGATTTCCAAACTAACGTTCAGGCAGCTGAATTAGGTGTAAACCGTGGTTATCTTGCAAATGCTGATAAAGTACGTGTAAGAGGTGCCGAATTGGATGCGAGCTTTGTTATCAATTCACACATAACGATAAATGGTGCTGCTACTTATACAGATGGTAAATATGTGAAATTTACAAATGCACCGCTTCCGTTAGAAGAAACAGGACTTACGGTTGATGGAGTTCAGGTAGCTTATAAAGATGTTTCTGGAACTGATTTACCAGGTGCTTCAAGATGGGCTGGTTCTCTTGGAGGTGAGCTTTCTGATCATGCAAAATTCTTTGGTAATGCTGGAAAAATTTTCTTCGCTGCTGATAGTTATGCTCGTTCTGAATTTTCTTCAAGCCCTTCGGCTTCAAAATATTTAGTAGTTCAAGGTTATGCAATCTTTAATGCTCGTTTAGGTTTCCGTGCTTCGCAAGGTTTATCTATTCAAATTTGGGGAAGAAACCTTTTCAATAAAGATTACTATGAGCAATTATTGCCTGCAAGTGGTAACACAGGACAATATGCTGGAGTTCTTGGTGATCAAAGAACTTACGGAGTTACTTTTAAGTATTCACTGTAAGCGGTCAGGTTAGTTAGTTTTAGTATTAAAAACGAGATGCATTTTAGAATGTGTCTCGTTTTTATTTTCACAAAAAAATACATAAAACAGATTTTAAAATAATTAGGAATGAGATCATTTGCATAAATTCGCAGCCTGAATTTATCGCAATTGAAAGGATCTTTTAAACTATTTTTCACTTTACTCTTTATTAGCCAACTAATTACAGGGCAAAATCAAAGAAATATCGACCAGCAAACTCTAACCTGGATTCGTTATTATAATATTTTTCCCTTGTCTGAAAAGTGGGCGCTACATTCTGAGTTTGATAATAGAAGCTTTGTAAATCCTGTTCATGAAAACCTTTTTGTCATTAGATCTCAAGCTAGATATCGGGCCAATAAAATGATTGAAGTTGGAGCTGGATTTGCTTTTTTCAATGTAAATACCCAAAATCCGTATGTTGATCCTGATTATTCTGTTCCTGAATATAGAGTACAACAAGACGTAACTCTAATTAATGATCTTGCTAAAATCACTTTTCACAACCGTTTTCAGTTAGAAGAACGTTTCATTCAAAAAGCAGATAAAACAGGATTACTAGACGAATTTTCATATGCTTTTCGATTTAGATATCGTTTACAATCCATGTTTACCCTTTGGGAAAAAGAAGGCAGAAGCATAAAAGGAACTATTTCAGACGAAGTTCTTTTTAATTTCGGAAAAGACAATCGCAAAAATACTTTCGATCAAAACCGTTTCTATGTTGCTTTGCGTTATCACTTCAATCCAAATCTTGGTGTGGAATTGGGTTATTTAAAGAACTTTCAAAGACGCGCAAGTGGCGTAGATTTCTATGATCGTGATATTTTCAGACTTACGGTTTATCATCGAATTAATCGAAAAAAGTTATGAATTATGAATTATACAAAAAATGCCTGTCAAATTAAATTTGACAGGCATTTTTTGTAACCTTTAAACTTTTGTAACTCTGAGCCTTTGCCCCTCAAGAATTACGCTCCTCTCTGCTTTCTTCCTTTTTTGCTTTCTGCAAAATTCCCGATTTTATAGGCAAGAGAAAACATTACATATCTTTTTAAAACCGTATTTTCTTCATCGCGAATAGACGTTGGCGAAATGGTTCTTGTTGCGCTTTGATTTTGGTTTAAAACGTCGTAAACTTTCACTTTTGCATATAATTTTTTATCCAAAAATCCGTAAGACAAACTGGTGTTCCATAAAAAGAAATCCTTTTTAAAATCGTCTGAAATATTTGAATTATACGTATATCCAAAATCATTTCCGAAAATTAAATTTGCTGGCCAGTAAGAAGTTGTTTGCATATTAATTCGATGAATTACGTTTGAAGTCGCATCTCTCGAATAATTTTCATATCTCGTTTCATTATACGATAAGCTGTAAGACGGCGAAATTGAAAGCACTTCTCCATAATCGTAAGAAGCATAAACGCTAGGTGTAATTACAACCGATTTTGCATTGTACATAACTGCATTTGTAAATCCTTTATCAAAATTATAATTACCGCTTAAACGCAAACCGTATCTAATGATGTGTGCATCTTTTTTAATCTGCTGATTCCAGTTTCCTCCAACCGAAGCCGAATAAGTTCCTGAAATATTTACATAAGTTGTATTTCTTTTTCCGCTGTCATCATAAATAGAAGTCGAAACTATATCATTATTATAGTAATCTCCTTTAAGAAATAAGCTATAGCCAGAACGCGTTCTAAAATCAAAATTTTTAAAATCGATACCAGCAGTATTTTTCTCAATCGGATTTAAATTTGGATTACCAATTACACTATTTAACGGATTATTTAAATCTGCAACCGGCATTAATTGTGTTGCCGATGGAAGCGCATTAGAATAATCATACTTAAATGTTAAGTTTTTAGAACGATTAAATTTATATCGAAACTGTGCTGTTCCATACGGAAGCATATATCTTTTATTCAAATCAGTCGCTTGATTTAAATAGAATGAATGATTATCAAACTCAACAATTGATGTTCTAGAATTTACATTAAGTGTAAATTTTCTTTTCTGCCAACTAATACCCACTTTTGGCGTAATCGAATTTTGTTTTGATGTTGTATAATTCGTTAGCGATGAGTTTAAATCTGAATATTCTTGTGACGCATCATCAAAATTATATGTTTTCTGATCGTTCATTGAACTCTGCCAGTCAAAATCGGTTCCAAAACGCAATCGAAGCGAATCTGTGATTGGTTCTGTATATTCTAAATCAAACGAGTACGCATCACTTTTTGAAGTATTTTTTGCATTCTGATTTCTTTCATCATTTGGTTTTGCATCTTGATAAAAAATGGTTTCAGAAATATTAATTCCGTTCGAATCATTTTTAGTGTTGCTATTGCTAAAAACCACACTTAAATTTCTAGATTCCTTTTTAAAAGTTTTATTGAAATTAATGCTATTCGCAAAACTCGTATTCGAACTTTCTGTATGAGATGTTGCCGTACTTTCGTTCAACGCCTCTCCATTTTGGTTTTCTGAAGAAGTAGAAGAACTAGAATTGCTGTTTGATTGAGATACATTGAGTTTAGGTGCAACAACAATCTGCATAGTAGGATTAATTTTGTATTCTAACTCAAAATTAGCCTTGTTTCCAGTATTTTCATTTCTTGTTTTAGAATCTGCTTCAGTTAAAATATTTCCAGTAGGCAATAAACTAATCTGATTGGATTTGCTATCGTTTTTAGTCACCGCATTTGTAAAGTTATAACTGCTCATAAATTCCAAATCTTTTGACCAATCGTCAGAATAATTAATTCCAGCCAAAGTCGACTGCGTAATTCCTTTTCCTCCACTGCTTGCGCCCTGACCTCCTTTTGCATTTCTTCCGCCTCCCATATTATCAAAAACTTCATCCATAGAAAATCCGGTCGAATTGATATTATTTGAAGAGGCTAAAACGCTGATTTTTTGTTTGTTTTTAAAGAAGTTCATCATCAAACTGCTTTCGTAGCGTTCATCTGAGCCGTATCCGCCAAGTACTTTACCAAAATATCCCTTGTTTTTCTTTTCGTCAATGGTAATATTTATACTCGAATAATCTGAAGTCGATTCTTGTTTGGCCAATTCTTCTTTTTTGGTTTTAAAATCAGAAACTTGAACTTTTTTAATAATATCAGCAGGAAGGTTTTTAATGGCAATAGCTCCATCTTTATCAAAAAATGCTTTTCCGTTGACTAAAACCTGATTGACTTCTCGCCCATTTACCGTAATTTTTCCAGTATTATCTACGTCAAATCCGGGCAATTGTTTCAGTAAGGTCTCCACATTTGCATCTGGGCGCACTTTATAAGAACCCGCATTAAATTCTAAAGTATCTTTTTTAATGGTTATTGGCGGGGCTTCGCTTTTAATTATTACTTCATTTAAAACATTTGCATTTTCAAGCATGTACAATTTACCAAAGTCTTTACTTTCTGTAAGTCCTTTTTGTTCTTCAAAATACGCTTGGTATCCAGTATAATTTACCTTTAAAAAAACCGGTTTATCATACTTCTTCGTATTGATAATAAAATTTCCGTTTTTATCTGTTGTAGCATATTCTATGATAGTAGAATCTTTTACAGTTGTAAAATAAACGGTGGCGAGTTCAAGCGGAAGCTGCGAGTTAATATCAACTACAGTTCCTTTGATAACAATATTGTTTTGGGCATTTGCCGAATAAACAAAAGCTAAAAACAATAGAAATGAATAAATCTTGGTCATAAAATTGGGTTAGTTAGATCTGTAAGACTTACAAAAACGCAAAAGGTTTAATTGTGTTTTTTACATTTATTCAAATATAATGCCAATAAAAAATTGATCTTTTAAGTAAATAGAAATAAATCATAAAAAAATCCCCTATTTTCAAGGGGACTCTTTTTTTATTTTTCTCTTATGTAAATATCGATCGGAACTCCTGCGAAATCCCATTTTTCACGAATTTTGTTTTCAAGATATCGCTTATAAGGCTCTTTAACGTACTGTGGCAAGTTAGCAAAAAACACAAATTGCGGTGTTTGAGTTGGCAATTGCATGCAATATTTAATTTTCACATATTTACCTTTTGTTGCTGGCGGCGGATATGCTTCAATTACTTTCAACATATATTCGTTGAATTTTGAAGTTGGAATTCTTTGTTTTCTATTTTCGAAAACTTGAACCGTAGCTTCCAATGCTTTTAATAAACGCTGTTTTGTTAAAGCAGAAACGAATAAAATTGGCACATCTGTAAAAGGCATCAATTCTTTTTTGATTTTCTCCTCGTAGTCACGAGTCGACATCGTATCTTTTTCTACCAAGTCCCACTTGTTTACTAAAATTACAACACCTTTACGGTTTTTCTCAGCCAACCAAAAAATACTTTGATCTTGACCTTCAAATCCGCGGGTTGCATCGATAACCAAGATACAAATATCTGCATGCTCGATCGCACGTACCGAACGCATTACAGAATAAAACTCTAAATCTTCTTTTACTTTTGCTTTACGACGAATTCCTGCAGTATCAACCAAGTTAAATTCGAAACCAAAACGGTCAAATTTAGTATCAATTGCATCACGAGTTGTTCCAGCAATATCTGTAACAATATAACGATCTTTACCAATTAAGGCATTGATAAAACTAGATTTTCCAGCATTCGGACGTCCTACAACTGCAAAACGAGGCAATTCTACTTCTGGCGTAACTGGCTCCGGTTTTTCTGGAAAAGCTTCAATTAAAGCATCTAATAAATCTCCAGTTCCGCTTCCTGAAATACTTGCGAAAGTAAAATACTCGCCTAAACCAAGATTGTAAAACTCAACAGCGTCTTTTTCGCGCATTGCGTTATCAACCTTATTTACAGCCAATAAAACTGGTTTTGTTACTTTACGAAGTAATTTTGCAACAGTTTCATCCATTGGCGTAATTCCTTCTTCAACATCAACCACAAAGATAATAACATCGGCTTCGTCGATAGCAAGTTCTACCTGTTTACGAATTTCTCCTTCGAAAACGTCATCAGACCCTCGAACATATCCACCTGTATCAATGACAGAAAACTCTTTTCCGTTCCACTCGCTTTTACCATAGTTTCTATCACGGGTAACCCCAGATACTGAATCTACAATAGCTTCTCTTCTTTGTATCAGCCTATTAAACAGGGTCGATTTCCCTACGTTAGGTCTTCCTACTATCGCAACAATGTTATTATTCATTTTTTTTGAATTTTAGGCTTTAGACTTAGATTTCAGTTTTTTAGCTTCATAAAAAACCAATCACTAAAAACCGTAAATGCCTTATTTAAATTTTTTGCAAAGGTAGTTAAAAAAAGTTGCTGAGACGCTAAGTTTCTAAGTACCTAAGATTTTATTATTTTTTGTTTCAAGTTTCAGGTTTCAAGTGCCAAATTTTATACCTGACATTTAACTTGAAACCTGAAACTTGAAACAATTATAAACTATTGATTATATCCGAAACGTTTCAGCATATTGGCATTGCTTCTCCAGTTTTTGTTCACTTTTACATAAAGCTCAATGTGGATTTGTTTTCCGAAGAATTTCTCTAAATCAGCACGTGCATCTGTTCCTACTTTTTTCAAAGCTGCACCTTTATGTCCTATGATGATTCCTTTTTGCGTATCGCGTTCTACCATAATTACCGAACGGATTCTGATAATATTGTCGGTTTCATGAAATTCTTCTGTTACGATTTCTACTGCGTATGGAATTTCTTTAGCGTAATTCAATAAAATTTTCTCACGGATTGTTTCGTTAACAAAGAAACGTTCTGGCTTATCTGTTAATTGGTCTTTTGGATAATAAGGTGGTGATTCTGGCAATAATTCAATAATTCTTCCGAAAACTTCCGGAACGTTGAAATTCTGCAAAGCCGAAATCGGGAAAATTTCTGCATTTGGCACTTTCTCTTTCCAGAAAGTAACTTGCTGCTCTAATTGCTCTTGGTTTGAATTATCAATTTTATTTAAAAGTAATAAAACCGGAATCTTAGCATGAATGATTTTCTTGAAGAAGTCTTCATCTTTAAGATCTTGCTCGCCTATTTCGACCATGTAGATTAAAATGTCAGCATCTTCAAAAGCCGATTTTACGAAGTTCATCATCGATTCCTGCATTTCGTATGCAGGTTTAATAATTCCAGGAGTATCAGACAAAACTAACTGAAAGTCTTCTCCGTTTACAATTCCTAAAATTCTATGACGTGTAGTTTGTGCTTTTGATGTAATGATCGACAATCGTTCTCCAACGAAAGCGTTCATCAATGTTGATTTTCCAACATTTGGATTTCCGATAATATTTACGAAACCTGCTTTATGTGACATTTTTTGCTTTATTTATTTTGCAAAGGTAGTCATATCAACTCAATACAGAAAATAAAACATTTTTTAAAGTTTTCGTTGGATTTCTCAAAAAACGCCGTATCTTTGCACCCGAAACATCGCGGGATAGAGCAGTAGGCAGCTCGTCGGGCTCATAAC
>NZ_DHEI01000146.1:0-2281 GCF_002399805.1 Flavobacterium sp. UBA4854 | reverse complement strand
AGCTCGTCGGGCTCATAACCCGAAGGTCACAGGTTCGAGTCCTGTTCCCGCTACTAAGACAAAAGCTTCAGAGAAATCTGGAGCTTTTTTTATAATGTCTAATTCAGATTATTGAATTAGATATCTTAATAACAAAGTTTCCTTTTTACTTTGGTTATTACAAAATCTCCATTATCATATAATAAAAACTTTATAATATATTCTTCATAACCATAATTTGTTGAAAAATATACTTTAAAAGAATAATTTACAATGTCCAAAATTCGCACATAAAATAATGGTGAATTCTCTGAATTATGTTTGAACGTCAAATTATCGTTTATACTCTTAATATCATCTAAGATTTTTCTAGAAATCTTTAATATTTTTTCTTCGTTTTCAATAAACCTATCAATAAAATTTATTAAATATGAATTGAAATCATAACCTTCAATAATGTATTTTTTAGAAATTATTTTTTCATTAAAAGAAAATTGATAATTGAATTTACGGAAGTCATTACCTGCAGAAAATTCGGCCTTAGTTTCCCATATCCTTTCATCTGTAGTTTGTCTAAAAATTAATGTTCGATTATTTTTAGTTTTTATTTCCATAAAATAGTTCTTCTATATTTTTTCTGTTAATTAATATTACACATTGACGAGTTTTCAAATATATGGATATGTAAATAAAAAAAGCAGAAAAAGAATTAAACTACATTTTTCAATTTGCTTTTTTTTTTCAAACATTTCTGCAAAATCAAGGAGACTTACATAGCTTTTACAACGAGTATATCTCAGCGTTAAATAAACCAACAAACTCTGTAAAAAACACTAATTAAGTGGAGATCATATTCTACAATGATTAATTATATAAACTCAAGGCAAAATTCTGTAAATAAAAACATTGTTGCACTATGTATTTTTGAATTAAGAAAATATGTTTTTATAAAGCCAATAAATAATAAAAATCATGAAATCATCTATAACTACCTCTACAAATTTTAACTCGATTACTATTCAATCTAATGCAAATCTGATAGATGCTGAATTTTATTCTGAAAAACAAACTTCAGCTTCGTTAGACTTGTACGATAAGCATGATGACGAACCAGATTTTGACTGTGAATTTCTACACGGCATTAGCTATAATGAAGAAAATGAAAATACTATTGATGCAGAAGCCGATGAAGATTTTGCAGATCTATATAATGATAATCAATGGGATGTAGACATCTACGATCCGTATTCGGAGTCAACCTATTTTTAATCCCAAAAGTTATCAGTTCGAGAGTATTTCTGTTCTCACTATTAAAACAAAAGCTTCAGATTTCTCTGAAGCTTTTTTGTTCTTATATTCTTATTATTTTGAAATAATGTAAGTTTACAAACATAAAGAAAAGTTCCTCAATGAATATAGTTTCCAAAATCTAAGATCAATGATTTATTGTCGGAATGCATAAAAAGAACTCTAACCAAAGTTCCATCTTTAGTATCAACCAAGTATTCATAACTAATTATGTCCCATAAGTCCGTTAGATCAAAAATATGCATTTTTACTTTTTCTACTAATTGACTTAGATTTTCAATATGATAGCTACTTGCGAATATATCAGGCGCATTATTAAATGTGGCTAAATGATTAAGACACCAAGAAAAGTTCTCGTTTATTCTCTCTTTAATATTGGCAATATCTTTTTTCGTTGGTTGAATCTTGTCTAGAAAAAAAGATTCTGTACCCAAATTGTTTGGAGAGGAAAATATAAATCGATCTTGATCCTTTAATTTTTTGTCGATACTAACTTTCACATCCAAGATTGTCGGGTTATAGCCATCTGACAACACACTCATGAAATCGGAAAGCAAGCGAATTGAATTTTCCAACAACTTTATCCGAATCAATTCAGCTTCATTGTCTACCATATACTTTATTTAAATTAAAACTAACTTGGATATTTGCATCGTAAGTTCCATTCTTAATTAACCAAATATAGATAATTCGTAACTCGTCGATTCATAAATTTAGAGAAATCTCAAGTCTTGTCTTATAAATATACTTTATCGAAATAAAGTCCGTTATTCCTTTACAATAATTTAATATTATGTTTTCCAATAACTGATTTTATATTATTAAATGTTTTCTTAAATTCGCAATTCCGTAATGAAACCATTTGTTTTCATTCTAAAATTGTGATTTTCATATCAATACCACAAAAAGAAATTTAATAAATCTTTTAAAAACAAATATATTATAACTACAATTCAACACAATGCTTAAAAAACACAACCCCAAATTTTTATTT
>NZ_DHEI01000134.1:12028-16629 GCF_002399805.1 Flavobacterium sp. UBA4854 | reverse complement strand
TCTGTTCCAACATCAAAAGGCTGATTATTAGAATACATGTATGAGCTTTCGTCTACATTAGAATACAAACTTTGCAATAATAATACACTAACATCATGCACTTCATTAAAGGTATGTTTCAAATCGATTTGATTGTCCCATGTATAATTGAAATTGTCTGAACTTTCTAGCGTTGCAGAATTTTTTCCGTTTAAAGTTACCCCAGCATTAGTTTGTGCAGTGTAAGAAGATGAATCTTTACTATTCATAATTCCTGCAGCAAAAGTGGTTTTAAACGAAAGCCATTTTAAAGGCTGATATTGAAAATATGCATTTCCAACTGTTTGCCAAGTGTTTTCTGTCTGCGAAGAATTCGCAATTTCCATTAACGGATTAACTGTAGAAGTCTTATTAATTGCCCAAGATCCATCAGGGTAAGTTAGCTTGCCCGGAAGAAAAAATAAAGTTCCAACTTTTTCATTTCCTTGTGCGTCAACTGCCCAAGGAGACATTAGCGGACTTAATCTAAAAGCGTCCTGCATTGCTAAATCACTACCTAATTGGTTGTTTAATCTTGCAATTGTTACATTTACGCCCGTAGAAAATTTGTCGTTTATTTTATGATTTAACCCTAATTTGAAAGAGTATTTATCTGTTGCATCATTTTCTATAAGACCACGATCACTCTGAATTCCGAATCCTATGTTATAGCTTAATCCTGAATCTGAACGTCCTGAAATATTTAAATAATTATTCTCTGTCATTCCCGATTGAAGTACCGCATCATACCAGTCAAAATTATAACCGCTATTTGCACGAGAAACCAATAAAGGACTCTGATTTCCAGCCAAAGCTGCTAATTGTGAAGGAGTTTGTGTAAGAGGCGTTGCACTCATATAAGCAACCTGATGAAATTTCCACCATTCTTCTCCAGACATCATTTTTGGCAATCTAGCTGCTACTTTATTTCCATAAGAAGTATCAAAAGTTACACTTATACCTGCTTTTGCACTAGTTCCGCTTTTTGTTGTTACGATAATAACCCCATTTGATCCTCTAGAACCGTAAATAGCGGCAGAAGAAGCATCTTTTAAAACGTCCATTCTAGCGATATCCTGCGGATTTAAAAAATCGATTCCGTCCATCGGAACGCCATCTACAACATATAATGGTGAAGATCCTACCAAACTTGGATTACTTGAATCTCCAATTAGAGAATTGTTTCCTCTAATTACCACTTTAAATCCGTCTCCTGCACGTCCTGTTGATGATGAGATCTGAACCCCAGGCGTACTACCTTGAATAGCTTCTAATGGGCTAATCGTATTTCTTTCTGTAATAGTTGCAGCACTGATTGTACTAACAGATCCTGTTAGGTCTGTCTTTTTTACAGAACCGTAACCAACAACCACAACTTCTGTCAATGCGTTTGATTGTTCTACTAAACTTACATTTACTTTAGTTTTTCCAGCCACACTTACTTCCTGTGTCTGAAATCCTAAATAGCTAATTATTAAAGTTGCCTTACTGTTTGATACATTAATTTTAAAACTTCCTTCAAAATCTGTCGAAGTACCGTTTTTTGTTCCCTTTTCATTAATGTTTACCCCTGGCAGCGACATACCTGTCGCATCGGTAATCTTTCCTTCTATTGTTGTCTGTGCGTTTATAGAACTGCACAGCAAAAAATTCAGGAAAAAGAAAAATACAAAACCGTATTTATCTTTTTTCTTAGATAATTGTTTAATACTCATGTGGTTTAAAGTTTGGTTAATTGATAGTGTTTAGTTTTTAATAGATGCTACTTTTTTGTCATTGATATAGGTATTTATAAAATTTATGTTTTTTACGTTTTTTAATAAATAGACAGAATCTACCTTTTGGATTTTTACATTTTTAAGCGTAATATTTTCCACTGGAGATTCCTTATAACCTTCTGCCCAAACGCTGTATTTTCCGCCGTTTTTTACAGTTACATTCTCTAAGCTTACATTTCTGATAACTGGAATAAAGTTGCCTGTCTGAGATCCGTAGACATTGTAAAACATGTTTAGTTTTAAAACACATTCTTTAACAGTCCCTACTTCCAGATTTCGCATATAGATATCTTCAATAACTCCGCCTCTTTTAGAATTGGTTTTTATACGAATGGCACGATCCAAATGCGGACTGTCCATTACACAATTTTCAACAAAAACATTATTTACTCCTGCCGAAATTTCGCTTCCAATTACAACACCTCCGTGTCCGTCAATCATTTTGCAGTTCTGCACAATGATATTTTTGCTTGGTATTGCGACTCTCCTTCCGTCACCATCGCGACCAGCTTTAATTGCAATGCAATCGTCACCTGTATTGAAAGTGCAGTTTTTAATTAAAATATTTTGTGAATATTCTGGATCACAACCGTCATTATTTGGGCCATGGCTATTAACGGTTACTCCATCAATAATCATGTTGTTTGTTTTTATTGGATGCAAAATCCAAAAAGGAGAATTAATGATTTTTACCTCTTTTATTAAAACTGTGTTACATTCAAAAAATTCAATAAAGTTTGGTCTTAAGTAACATCCTTCACCAAAAACTCTTTCAGAAACCGGAACTCCTTTTTCTGCCATATCAACCAAAACCTCACGATTGGTTGGATCGTTTTGAGATGGAATTCCCTTTTTCCAACCATAGTCTTTTCCTCCAGACCAAATCCACCAATTAGTGCTATCTGCCTGACCGTTTAAAGTTCCTTTTCCTGTAACTGCAATATTTGTTTTGTTTTTTGCATAGATAAGTGGCGAAAAATTCATTAATTCTGTTCCTTCAAAAGAAGTATGAACAATTGGATAATCTTTTGGATTTAAACTAAACAGAATCTCAGCATGATCATCTAAATGCAAATTCACATTGCTTTCTAAATGAATTGCGCCAGTCAAATATTTTCCGTTCGGAACCAGCACTTGACCTCCGCCGTTTGCTGCACATTCTTGAATCGCTTTTTGAAAAGCCAAAGTGTTTAAGGTTTTGCCATCTGCAACAGCACCAAAATCGTTAATGCTGTATACTTTATTTTCGAAATGTGTCTGAGGAATACTTTTTACAACTAAATCCATTTTTTTCCACGGATTATCTGAAGAACCAGAAGTGGAATGTTTTGCACATGATACAGTAAAGAGCCCAAAAGCGGCTAAAAAAAGAATCTTTTTAAATGTGACCAACTTATTTGTAATCATCTGTACAGATTTTTCTTGTTTGAATGTCAAAAACATAACGATTTATGTAATCGATTACACGAAAATAGAAAAATAGTTCTACGAGACCAAATTAATTTAGAAAGAAATTATATATTTAATTTTTATTAGAAATTTTAATTACATTTAATGCAAAAATATTGACAATTTATTATCATTGTAGAACCTAAAACGTTTTAGTTTTTTGATATGGTAATCGATAACAATTTTTATTACATAATAAAAAAAAATGTACTTTTGTCTAAAATAATCCCGATAAACTTTTTTTGAATGAGTGAAAAAGTAACTATTTACGATATTGCTGAAAAATTAAACATCACAGCTGCAACAGTTTCCAGAGCGTTGAACAATAATCCTAAAATAAAGGAAGCGACGCGCGAGTTGGTAATCAAAACTGCTGCTGCAATGAACTATAAGCAAAATAAATTGGCGCTAGCTTTAAAAAGCGGTCGCAGTAATAATATCGGAGTTATTGTACCGCGTATTGACAGCAATTTTTTCGCTTCTGTTATTCGAGGAATCGAAGAAGAACTTTATCCTCACGGTTATCAGGTAATCATCTGTCAAACTCACGAAAGCATAAAAAGAGAAAACGAAAACCTTCATACATTAGTAGACGCACAAGTTGACGGAATTATGATGTCGGTTACTGGTATTTCAGATGAAAATGACAGTGCTTTCAGAAATGTATTGGAAAAAAATGTGCCTTTAATATTTTTTGATAGAAGCAAGCATATTGATGGTGTAAGTTCTGTTACCATTAATGACTTTAAAGGAGGTTATTTAGCTACCAAACATTTAATTGATGAAGGTTGTCGACATATTGCTCATTTTTCTGGAGATCAGTCTTTAGATATCTTCAAAAACAGGTTTTTAGGCTACAAACAAGCTTTACTGGATAATGGACTTCAATTTAATGAAGAATATGTTATTCATGTAAAAAGTAGCGTCGAAGCTGGTAAAGAAGCAGCAAGTACATTATTAGCTTTACAAACTCCGCCAGATGCCATATTCTCTTCAAGTGACTTCGCCGCATTAGGAGCAATTCAGGAGCTTCAAAATAGAAACATCAGTATTCCAAATGATTTTTGCGTGGCAGGATTCAGTAACGAGCCGTTTACCAAATTCATGGAATTATCAATCACTTCTGTAGATCAGTCTCCACTAGAAATGGGAAAAATGTCTGCTCGTGTTTTCTTAGAACAGGTTGATAAAACAGATACAATTAAAATCGAAAAAAAGGTAGTTCTTGCACCAGAATTGCATATTCGCAAATCTTCTACAAGAACTAATTTTTAATTTTTTTTTACCATATAAGTTATATAAGCCCATTTTAGAATGGGCTTTTTTTATGCAAGCTTCGGAGAAGCAAAATATTTA
>NZ_DHEI01000134.1:5284-11921 GCF_002399805.1 Flavobacterium sp. UBA4854 | reverse complement strand
GAAGCAAAATATTTATAGATAAAAATTAGTTATCGAGAATAAAGCTCCAGAGGAGCGAAATATATTTAGGTTGCAAAAAAAACATGTAGCTCCTCTGGAGCTTTATGTTGTAACCGGTTAATCTTTTGCTATAAATATTTTGCTTCTCCGAAGTTTTCTCAAAAAAAAGAGACGCACTACTGTGCGTCTCTACATATAAACCTTTGCCACTTTGTATCTCTGTACCTTTGTACTTAAAAAACTAAAGCGAAACTCCTCTTTTCCAAGGAATAAAATCGTTCTGATTTAAAATTGCAGCTTTAGTTTTAACAGTTCCGCTAGCAATATCTATAATAAATTCAAGCATTTCATCAGACATTTCTTCAATAGATTTTTCACCTTTGATGATTCCACCAGTGTCAATATCTATAATGTCTGACATCTTTGCCGCTAACTCTGAGTTAGAAGATATTTTTACAACTGGCGCAATTGGATTTCCTGTAGGAGTTCCTAAACCTGTTGTAAACAATACCATATTAGCTCCTGAGCCTACCATTGCGGTTGTACACTCAACATCATTTCCTGGCGTGCATAGCAATGTTAATCCTGGCTCGTTAATATACTCTCCATAATCGTAAACACCCGCAATTGGAGATGTTCCTCCTTTTTTAGCTGCTCCAGCAGATTTCATAGCATCAGTGATCAAACCATCTTTGATGTTTCCTGGAGAAGGATTCATATCAAATCCTGAACCTGCATCAACAACTGTTTTCTCGTACCATTTCATCAAATCTAAGAAACGTTTTCCGTCTTCGTCATCAACGCAACGGTTTACTAATTCCTGCTCAACACCACACAACTCTGGAAATTCAGAAAGAATTGTTGTTCCACCTAATGCTGCTAGTTTATCAGACAATACTCCTAAAGTTGGGTTTGCAGAAATTCCAGAGAATCCATCAGATCCACCACACTCTAAACCAATTCTTAATTTAGATAATGGAGCTGGCTCTCTCTTAATTTCATTTGCTTTTTTAATAGCTTCAAAAGTATCTTTTACAACACTACTCAACATCGTTTCGATTGTTCCTATAGATTGCTGATCGTAAATTAAAACAGGCTTTTTACTCTCTGGATTAATTGCATCTAAAGCTTCTTTGAAAATTGAAATTTGAAGATTTTGACATCCTAAACTCAATACAGTTGCTCCAGCAACATTCGGATTATTTACATAACCCGCCAAAAGCTTCGCTAAACTGTGAGAATCCTGACGAATTCCACCACAACCACCTTGGTGTGTGATGAATTTTACTTCGATATTATTGAATAAATTAGCGTCGTTTGAAGCTTCCTGATTTCCTGCGCCACCCGTTTCTGATTTCACTAAAGAACGCAATAATAATTGATAATCGTTTTCTTTAGGTTTCATCAACTCTTTCTCAAAAATATCTTTTAAGATTTCGATGTTTCTATTTTCACAAAATACTAGTGGAAAAAACAACCAAACATTTTCTGTTCCAACTTGTCCATCTTCTCTATGATAGCCCTGCCACGTTCTGCCCTTCCATTTGTCAACATTTGGAGCCGTCCAGCCAATAGTTTCAGTTTTACCCGTAACTTTATCACTTTCGTGTTTTACGTTTGCAGTAGAAAGCAATCCTCCTTTTTCGATTCTTGCACTCGCCTTACCTACCAAAACACCATACATAATGATTCTGTCTCCTACATTAAAAGGAACCATTGCAATCTTATGTTTCATTTTCACATCAGACTCAACGGTAATTGATTGTCCTTCAAAATCAATTACTTCGCCTGCTGTCAGATTTACCAAAGCCACCGCTACGTTATCTGTAGGATGAACTTTTATTAATTTTTTCTGCGTTGCCATAATTAACCTTTGTTCTTTGTTCTTTTTGTTTTTCTCTTATTTTCAACCCGTTGAGTAAAATTAAATTTTACTCATGAGCTTAGATTTAAATCTGTGCAAATCTGCTTTGATCTGTATAAATCTGCGTGAAAATCAATACGCAAAAAAATTTCACGCAGATTTAATTAGATTTTTATTTATTGAATCAAACTATTTCTTAGTCCAATCACCAAAATGGATTTATTTTATTCTTTCTTGAAACTTAGCAAAACCAGCTTCAACTCCGTTTGAATCTATTTCTTCTAAAGCAATCGTGATCGCTTTAGTTAAACCTGGAATTTCAGTCAAATCTTCATCCCAAAAACCTTTGTTTTGTAATGTTAAACGAGCGATTTTTTCGTAATCATCAGATTTCCAAAGGCCGTTGAAGAATGTTGTAATATCTTCACTGTCATTAACTGGTAAATCTTGTCCGTTCCAAGTTCCTTTATAAAAACGAATTAATGCAGCAAAAGCGAAAGTTAAATGAACTGGAAGTTTTCCGTGAACATCAACATAACCTGTTAAGCTTGGCAATACACGAACTTTAAATTTAGAAATTGAATTTAAAGCGATCGAAGACAATAAGTGTTTCACGAATGGATTTCTAAAACGGTCTAAAATCTCTTCAGAGAAACTAGCCAATTCTGCTTTATCCATATTTAAAGTTTCATTGATTTCTTCAAATAATGCTTTATTGATAAAATCACCAGTAAAAGCATTATCAACCGTTTCTTTTACAGTTTCGTTTCCGTAAAGCAAAGAAAATGGCACCATTGCTGTATGCGCTCCGTTAAGGATTCTAACTTTACGAGTTCTGTACGGCTGCATGTCAGAAATGATTTTTACATCTAAATCTGTTTTATGAAATGGAAGTTTTGCTTTTAATTCATCATCACCTTCAATAACCCATAAGAAGAAAGTTTCTGCACTTACAATCAAATCATCTTTATATGAAAGCTGTGCATTGTATTCTTCAATTTGATCTTTCGGATAACCTGGAACAATTCTATCTACCAAAGTATTGTGGAAAGAACAGTCATTTAATAACCAAGAAATAAATTCCTGCTCCAATTTCCAATCTACACAATACTTCAAAATAATTTCTTTTAAAGTATCTGAATTATAATTGATTAATTCGCAAGGAATAATCGTTAAACCTTTATCTGCAGCACCTTTAAAGTGTTTGAATCTTTCATGCAAAAGAACAGTCAATTTAGCAGGAAAAGAAACCGGCGGTTGCATTGTTGGCAAATCTGAAGCGATGTACTCGATACCAGCTTCAGTTGTATTAGAAATAATAAAAGCCAATTCTTCTTCTTTAGCTAAAGCTAAATAATCTTGAAAAGAAGCATAAGGATCAATCGCTCTCACAATATTAGTGATCAACTCTTTTTCTTGAATTTCCTCACCTTTTTTAACCCCTTTCATAAACAAAGTATACAATCCGTCTTGCGCATTGATCATGTTTACTAAACCTTTGTCAATTGGCTGAACTACTGCAATACCAGCATTAAAATCTGTATTTTGATTTAATTTTTGGATTGCATATTCAACAAAAGCCCTCAAGAAGTTTCCTTCTCCAAATTGCACGATTTTAACCGGAAGTTTTTCTGTAAGTCCTTCGTTTGATCTGTTTATTTTTTCCATTTTGATTTTCTACTTTATTGTTTTATAAATAACCATTTACAAACCTTATTTCATTATTTCTGCCTTTTAAATTGTAAATGAAACATTACACCCGATTGAGTAAAATAAAGCCGGCTGTGAGGAATGGCTAGCTAAATTTTTCAAGCGTAATGTTCAATTACAATCTCTAAAAATCTAAAAAAACTTATAAAATAAGGAGTTAGGCATGATTACCCCTTAATCTATTTTCTAATATCTTTTATAATGTCAAGAACCTGTTTCACTTTTGCAGTAAGTCCGTCGAAGTCTTTATTGTCCAGTATATCTTTTGAAATTAACTGTGAGCCCAAACCAACGCAGGTTGCTCCCGCATTTAACCAAGAACTCAAACTTTCTTTTGTTGGATAAACACCGCCAGTAGGCATAATGTTTGTCCACGGACATGGGCCTTTTATCGCTTTAATAAACTCCGGTCCGTAAGTATCAGCTGGGAATAATTTTACGATTTCGCAACCTAATTCTTCTGCTCTTGCAATTTCTGTCAAAGTACCACAACCAGGTGACCATAATACTTTTCTGCGATTACAAGCTATAGCTATATCTTCTCTAAAAACTGGTGTTACAATAAAATTTGCTCCTAAACTCATGTATAATGAAGCAGAAGCTGCATCTGTAATAGAACCAACTCCTAGAATCATCCCTGGCAATTCTGCCAAAGCATATCTGTTTAAAGCTCCAAAAACTTCATGCGCAAAATCACCTCGGCTTGTAAATTCCATTAATCGGGATCCACCGTCATAACATGCTTTTAAAACTTTTTTACTTAGCTCAATGTCAGAATGAAAAAACAACGGAACCATACCGTTCTCCTTCATTGTCTGAGCTACTTCTATTCTTGAATATTTTGCCATTTTTATTTAAAATTATCTTGATACTAATGCAGAACCATCACCATCAATCATATTTTCAACTTCTTTTAAAGTAACCAAGTTATAATCTCCTGCAATTGTATGTTTTAAACAACAAGCTGCAACTGCAAAATCTAATGCTCTTTGATTATTATTTTGATATTCTAATAAACCATAAATTAATCCACCCATAAAGGCATCACCGCTTCCTACACGGTCTACAACAGGAGTAACTTCTTTTACGGCTGCACTGTAAATCGCTTTTCCGTCATATAAAATTCCGCCGATTCTTTGGTGAGATGCACTAACAGAATAACGAAGCGTTGTTGCTGCAATTTTAAGATTAGGAATCAATTCAAACAATTTATCGTAAACTGTTGGAAGTGTTTTTTCGTCCTGATAATTCGGATTAACTTTAGGAATTCCTAACATAAAATATGCTGTATCAATATCTCCTAAAATCACATTGCTGTATTTTAGCATTTCTGGCATAACCTCACTTGGAGTTTTTCCATATTGCCAAAGTTTTGATCTATAGTTTAAATCGCATGAAATTTTAATTCCTTTTTTATGAGCAACTTTAATTGCTTCTAAACAAGCTTCTGCCGCAGTTTGAGAAATAGCCGGAGTGATACCGCTCCAATGAAACCATTCAGCTCCTTCCAAAACTTTGTCCCAGTCAACCTGTCCTTTTTCTATGGTCGACATTGCGCTATGAGCACGATCGTAAACCACATTGCTTCCGCGAGTTCCTGCTCCAGTTTCTAAGAAATAAATTCCTAAACGCTCTCCTCCGTAAACAATGTTTTTAGACTCGACATTCATCTTTCTGACTTCTTTTAATGCAGAAAAACCAATTTCATTTTCAGGTAATCTGGTAACAAATTCAGCATTTACACCATAATTAGCCAAAGAAACACATACATTAAATTCACCGCCACCATACGTAGCACCAAATGCTGTAGATTGCGAAAAACGCAAATGTCTTTCTGTCGATAAACGCAGCATAATTTCTCCAAATGCAACTACTCTACTCATTATTTATATATTTTTTTGCCACAGATTACAATGATTAAAAAGGATTTCATTTAACGAGCCTTGCGTAATCTTTACTCCCGATAGCTATCGGGATTGCGGTTAATTTTTTAATTAAAACTTAAAATATTCTTTAGCGTTGTTGTATGAAATATCAGAAACTAATTTTCCGATCCATTCCATATCGTTTGGAAGTTCTCCGCGTTTGATTTCGTCTCCCAAAAGATTACATAAGATACGTCTGAAATATTCGTGTCGTGGGAACGATAAGAAACTTCTAGAATCTGTCAACATTCCAACAAAACAGCTAATTAAACCCATGTTTGAAAGCGCATTCAATTGTTTTGTCATTCCATCTTTCTGATCCAAGAACCACCATCCAGAACCAAATTGTACTTTTCCGCGAACGCTTCCGTCGTTGAAGTTTCCAATCATTGTTGCCATAACTTCGTTATCAGCAGGATTTAGGTTATAGATAATCGTTTTAGTCAATTTATCTTTGCTGTCTAAAGCGTTTAAGAAAGCTGATAATTTTTGCGCTTGCGGATAATCTCCAATAGAATCCCATCCTGTATCTGGACCTAAGATTCTGTGCATACGCGCATTATTGTTACGCAATGCACCTAGGTGAAACTGCTGCACCCATCCAAACTCATGATACGTTTCTGATAAGAAAACTAAAATAGCGCTATGGAATTTTAAAACCTCTTCTGGAGATAATTCGCCGTTTTCTCTTTTCTTTTTGAAAATAGCATTTACTTCACTTTCTGTAAAGTTTTCAAAATCAATTTGATTTAATCCATGATCGCTTAATTTACATCCGTTTGCATTAAAGAATTCAATTCTTTTTCTTAAAGCAGACTGTAAATCAGCATACGTGTTAATTGCAATACCGGACACATCCCCTAATGTGTCCAGATATGCATTAAAACCATCATTAGCAATTAAGATGGCTTTATCAGGTCTGAAAGCCGTACTCATCTTGATTCCAGTCGAATTATTGGCGAATTTTTGGTGAAATTCTAACGAATCTATTGGATCTTCTGTAGTACAAACCAATTCAGCATTTACTTTTTTAAGAAGGTTTTGCGTGCTGTACGCCTGAGAATTTATTTTCTCAGAAGTTTCGATATAAATTTTCTCAGCCGATTTTTCATTCAATAAATCATAAATATCAAAATAA
>NZ_DHEI01000134.1:3661-5164 GCF_002399805.1 Flavobacterium sp. UBA4854 | reverse complement strand
ACTGTTTTTCCCCAGTTTAAGAACTTATCTTTATCCGAACCATTTCCTGTTACAAACTGTTCGTTGATTCCCAAGGTACGCATTGCACGCCATTTGTAGTGATCACCATTAATCCAAACTTGCGTAATATTATCGAAGATTTTATCCTCTGCAATAAACTGCGGATTTAAGTGATTATGATAGTCAATAATCGGCTGATTTTTAGAGTAATTGTGGTATAACTCTTCAGCATATTTATTTTCTAATAAAAAATTATCGTGTATGAATTTCTGGCTCATGTCTTTTAAAATATAATTTGAAAATTATTCTTCGTTTGAAGGTTTTCCTATTGTAGCAAGGATTCCACCGTCAACATACAAGATGTGACCGTTTACAAAATCACTTGCATTAGACGATAAAAATATCGCCGCTCCAGCCAAATCGCTTGGATCTCCCCATTTTGCCGCTGGTGTTCTGCTAATAATAAAATCATTAAACGGATGTCCGTCAACTCTAATTGGTTTTGTCTGTTCTGTTGCAAAATATCCAGGACCGATTCCGTTAATCTGAACATTGTATTTTGCCCATTCTGTCGCCATGTTTTTAGTCAGCATTTTCAAACCTCCTTTTGCAGCAGCATAAGCAGAAACTGTATTTCGTCCCAATTCACTCATCATAGAACAGATGTTGATGATTTTTCCTTGCCTTCTTTCGATCATTCCTTTTGCAACATGCTTGGAAACAATAAACGGACTTACTAAATCTATATCAACAACTTCTCTGAAATCTGACACTTCCATATCCAGAAGCGGAATTCTTTTAATAATTCCAGCATTATTGATTAAGATATCGATTGGACCAACTTCACTTTCAATTTTCACAACTGCAGCTTTTACTTCTTGCTCTTCTGTTACATTAAATTTGTAACCAACCGCATTGATTCCTTCGCTTTTTAATTCTGCTACAGCATGATCAATTTTTTCTTGAGAAGAATTTCCGTTCACAACAATTGTTGCACCCGCCTGACCTAATCCTTTTGCCATTGCCATTCCCAGTCCGTGTGTGCTTCCTGTGATAAGGGCAACTTTTCCTTTTATATCAAACAAATTTGTCATCTTATCTTAAATCAGTGATTTTACAAACATCCATATCTCCGTAATCTAAGTTTTCACCAGCCATTCCCCAGATAAAAGTATAATTGCTAGTTCCAGAACCTGAGTGAATAGACCAAGGCGGAGAAATTACTGCCTGATGATTGTTCATCCAGATATGTCTTGTTTCCTGCGGCTGTCCCATAAAATGACAAACTGCCTGATTTTCTGGAATATCCAAATAGAAATACACTTCCATTCTGCGATCGTGAACGTGAGCTGGCATTGTATTCCAAACACTTCCTGGTTTCAATTCCGTCATTCCCATTTGCAATTGGCAAGTTGTAACCACGCTTCCAATAATCATTTGATTTACGGTACGGTGATTTGCCGTTTCCATTGTTCCCAATTGTAATTTATTAGCTTCAGCTAA
>NZ_DHEI01000134.1:1474-3534 GCF_002399805.1 Flavobacterium sp. UBA4854 | reverse complement strand
TTAGCTTCAGCTAAACTTACTTTTTTAGTTGGGTAAGTTGTATGTGCTGGTGCAGAGTTTAAATAGAATTTAGCAGGATTGTTTTTGTCGTCACTTTTAAAAACCACCTCTTTATTTCCCGCTCCGATGTACAAAGCATCTTTAAAACCTAACTCATAAGTTGTTCCTTCTACCACAACCGAACCGCTTCCTCCAACATTGATGATTCCTAATTCTCTACGCTCTAAAAAATAAGGCGCTTTTAAAGGATCGATCGTTTCTAAAGCTAAATCCCCTTTTACAGGAACTGCAGAACCTGCAATGTATCTGTCGTAATGCGAATAAACCAATACAACTTCATCTTCCTGCATTAAATCATCAATTAAGAATTCTTCTCTCAATTGCTGTGTATCATACTTTTTTACAGCTTCGGGGCTTGACGCGTATCTTGAACTATATTTTGTCATAATTTTAAATTAATGTAATCGATTGCACAAAATTATATTTTTATATTTAAATAGCATAATTGAAAACGAAAAAATTATTTCAATTATGCTAATTTTTCTTTAAAGATCTGTTATTGGAGCATATTTAGGAACCAATGATTTCATTACAATCCAACCTGTCAAGTAACAAATTGCACAAATTGAGAAAATAATAAAATATCCTGCTTCAATTCCTTTAAATCCCATAAAAGCCATATTTGTATCTTTAGCGTAATCAAACAAAACTCCTGATCCTTTATTGATTAAAGTTGAACCAATTCCACCAGCTAATCCTCCAATTCCTGTAATTGTTGCAATTGCTTTTTTAGGAAACATATCGCCCACGGTTGTAAAAATATTTGCCGACCAAGATTGGTGTGCTGCCCCTGCAATTCCGATAATAATTACTGGAACCCAGTAACTGATATATCCTAATGGCTGCGCGATTAAGGCCAACAATGGAAAAAAAGCAAAAATCAACATCGCTCTCATTCTTCCTTCGTACGGATTCATTCCTTTTTTCTCTACAAAATAAGTTGGTAGCCAACCTCCAATAATTGATAATAATGTAATTAAATAAAGTACAAATAATGGGAATGCCGCTTCTGTAGAATCCATTCCGTAAACAGAACTTAAATACGCTGGTGTCCAGAATAAAAAGAACCACCATACACCATCTGTCATAAATTTACCAAATGCAAAAGCCCAAGTTTGTTTGTATTTAAAACAATCTGCCAAAGATACTTTTCCTTTAGCCTCAGGTTTAAAACCTATTTTACTATCTTCAATATCATCTTGCTGAATATAAGCTAATTCTTCTGGCGTAACTTTAGAATGTCTTTCTGGTTTATCGTACATAAACATCCAGAATCCCATCCAAACGAATCCCAAGGCTCCAATGATAATAAATGACATTTCCCATCCAAATGATTTTGCAATAAAAGGAATTGTAATTGGCGCCGCTAAAGCTCCAACTGTAGCACCTGCGTTGAAAATACTAGTTGCAAAAGCTCTGTCTTTTTTAGGAAAATATTCTGCTGTTGTTTTAATTGCTGCAGGAAAGTTTCCTGCTTCTCCAACTGCTAAAACGAAACGGGCAAAAATAAATAAAGCAACACTCACATTGATAACCAATGCTGTATCGCTTATTGTCCCTATTATTTCTTTTGAACCATGAAACCCTACAAACCATTCTCCTGTAATTATTCCTGAAGTCGCAATACCGCAGAAAGCATGAAGACAGGCTCCAACTGACCAGATTCCGATTGCCCAAAGAAATCCTTTTTTAGTATCCAACCAATCTACAAATCGGCCCGCAAACAATAATGACACTGCATAAAAGATAGAAAACAAAGCGGTAATATTTCCGTAGTCGTTATTAGTCCAGTGAAATTCTGGCGCAATAAAATCGCTCCATGTTAACGACAGTACTTGTCGATCTAGGTAATTAATTGTAGTTGCAAAAAATAGCAATGCACAAATACTCCAACGGTATTTTCCAGTTGTTTTGATGCCTTGATTTACAGCAACAGTTTCGGTTTGATTCATAGTAAGTGGGTATTATAGTTTTGTAATTTTTGGTAATCTTAAAAGACT
>NZ_DHEI01000134.1:344-1295 GCF_002399805.1 Flavobacterium sp. UBA4854 | reverse complement strand
AATGTAATCGATTGCACAAATATAGTTTTTAATCTGTATAATCCAAATAATATTGTATAAAAAAATATTTTAGCTTCTAAAATAAACATAATACATAAAAAAAAGAATACAAAATTACACATTAAACAATATATTTGTTAAAAGCTAATAGGTGAAATTCATCCTTTTTATGGGGTAAAATTGTCCCGAAACACATGTTTTGTAATTATATTTCTCCTTATTTTTATCTTTTAAATTCTAAATATTGAATTTCTATCATTAAACCAAATAACCAACTGTAAAACAATTAATTAAAAGTAAAATTGAAAACTATAAAAACACAATCGTTAAAAAGAATCGCTTCTGGCTTTCTTCTTTTTTCAGGACTATTTTCTATGAATGCACAAAATCAAGTGATTGCGCTTTGGAATAAAATTCCAGACGAAATAAAAGCTCCAGATTATAAAGAAAAGCCAGAACTAAAAGATGGAAAAATGCAAAGTACAAGTCAGGTTTCTGTTCCTACTTTAAGCATTTTTATTCCTAAAGAAACAAAACCAAATCAGACTGCAGTTGTAATTTGCCCAGGCGGAGGTTACACACATTTAGCGTTTGATAAAGAAGGAACAAAAGTCGCTGAATGGTTTAATAGTTTAGGAATAACTGCATTTGTTTTAAAATACAGAATCCCAACTGATTTAACCATGAAAAATAAAACCGTTGGACCATTGCAAGATGCACAGGAAGCTATTCGCTATGTAAGGCAAAATGCAGCAAAATGGAATATTGATCCAAACAAGGTTGGAATTTTAGGTTTTTCAGCTGGAGGGCATTTGGCTTCGACTGCATCGACTCATTATGACGATAAAGTTTATGAATCTGATTATAAGGTTAGTGCTCGTCCTGATTTTTCGTTGTTGATTTATCCAGTAATTTCAATGGAAAATGCAATTACCCACAAAGGATCTCAAA
>NZ_DHEI01000134.1:0-136 GCF_002399805.1 Flavobacterium sp. UBA4854 | reverse complement strand
CTAAAACGCCTCCTACTTTCTTAATTCATGCTACAGATGATACTGTTGTTATACCAGAAAACAGTATTAATTACTATTTAGCTTTAAAGAAAAATGGAGTTTCGGCAGAGATGCATATCTATGAAAAAGGAGGTCA
>NZ_DHEI01000112.1:10873-22452 GCF_002399805.1 Flavobacterium sp. UBA4854 | reverse complement strand
GCAAAACTTTTGAAAGAATTGCGTCTTATCCAATTCCCGAAAAAGTAGTAAATGACCCAAAGAAAAAGAAAGATCTAGAAGAAGCCAGCATTATTTCTATTTATACTTTCGATAAAGATATTCTGGCTGTAGATAATGTGAACAGTCAGATTTCAAAAAATAAAAAAACGGTTTTTTTAAAACAAAGTATGTACAGCGTATTTAAAAAATCGACTTTAATGAATAATACAATCCAATTAACGCCTTGATTTTATGAAGTACTTTTACACTCTAGTTTTTCTATTTGCCGTCTATTTTACTTTTGGACAAACGAGTCCAGACAAATATGATTATTTTGTTCAGTTTAACGGAAATCAGCTTTCGAAGAAAGTAAACATAAACGAAGTGCTGAACCACTCAATTATTACAAGATACACTAGTAAAAAACCTGATTTTGATCTTCGTCAATATACTTCGATTATTCAATTGGATCAGAAAATTACGGTTCATGGGAATTTCTTAGATAGCGTTCCGTTTTATCAAGTTACTATTCCGATAAAAAACAAAGAAGCAGTAAGACAATATCTGATTGAAAAACAAGGTGCAAACGGAAAGAATAGTACAATTGAAGAATTTGGAAAATATGCTGTTTTTACACCAAGCGGTTTAAAAAGATCATTTGTTTGGAATGAAAATTATTTAGTGATATTTGAATTGACAAAAAGACTTCCTAATAAATTTTATGCTTCTCCAGATAGACCTCCTGTTTTAAATGATTCAATAGGAATTTCAGAGCCGTATGAAGAAACTGTAATTGTAGATGCTCCGCCAGTGTATGGAGTACAAGAAGCACCAAATCCGCCAAAAATAGCAGAACCATCTGTAATGCGAGACGAACCAATAGCCGTTGAAGCACCAGTAGGATCTGCAGAAACTGTGGAACAAGATTATTTGTATGATGGAAATCCTTATGAAGAATATACCGCAGAGCAGGCAGAATTTGATAAAAAACTAGCCGAGCAGCAAAGCCAAATTATAAAAGGTTTATTTGAAAATGGTTTTACATCGCCAAGTTTTTCAAAAATAAATGCTTCAGCAGATATTTCGACTTGGGTAAATTATGGCGGACTTATGTCTAGTTTTTATTCGTTATACAATTATCCTTTAGCACTATTTGGAGGTTATGATAAATACTTGCCGATGCAGAAGAATTTTGGGAATTTTGTAAAAGGCATAAATCTGGATTTTTATTTTGATAATGATAATTCTCGAATTGAAGAAGTGATTGAATATGCTCCAGATATTGCTGATGTTGTAAGCAAAATCAGCGATAGAAAAATCAACAGAAATATCTTTAATTATTTTCCTGCGGAAAAGCCTCTAGGATACATTTCATATCATGCGAATACAAAAGCGGCACTTGAAAACTTTCCGTCATTGATGTCAGAATTATTTCAAAATCCAAAATTTGCCAAAGAAGATATTGCACTAATTACAGATTTGATTTCTACCATTGTTGACGAAGAAGCAACAGCAAAGCTTTTTGACGGTGATTTAAGCGCTTTTTTATATGATGTGAAAGAAGTTGAGGTATTGAGTAAAAAATATGGTTATGACGAGAATTATGAAGAAACAATAACGGAAGAAAAAGTGAAAAAAGATGTTCCTCTGTTTTCTGTGATTTTTACTTCTACGCATCCAACATTTGGAGATAAATTATTGCAATTGGGTGTTCGCAAAAAAGTATTGATCCCAAACGGAAATTCATACATTGTTGCAGGTACACAAGATCATGGTGATATTTTTATTGCAAAAGACAAAGATGTAGTAATTGTTGCTAACACAAAAGATTATTTTGGTTCTGGAAAAGGATCTTTTGCAAAAGACACAAAGAAAGATTTGAGTAAAAACTATATTTCTGGAAAACTAGATCTTGCGAAAACCGTGAAAACATTCGGTAAGAAAGCAAAAGATTCAGAGTTGGATCGAATGACTAAAATTTCATCTCAGTTTTCAGATATTTCTATTGAATCTCCTAAAAAGCTAATCGACAATAAATTGAAATTCGTTTTTAAACTAAACTCTTTTAAGTCTGATAAAAATATTATTCTACAGACATTAGATTTAGCCGAAGAAATGACTTCTAAGTAATTGAAAAGAAAAATCCCTGATGCGAGAGTATCAGGGATTTTTCTTTTTCAAAAAAATGATTCATTCCGTAGGAATGTTTCGTCGGTAGAAAAAAAATTGACGGTACCATTTATTGACGTTCCGTAGGAACGTTTGGTTTTTTCAGTTTGCTAGGTAATAGAAGCCTGATAAATGCCTTTGATGGTTTCTTGTAATTCGGCATTAAAATCTTGATCAGACTGACCTGCTGTTAATCCTTCAGACAATGCTCTAGAAAAACTGGCAATCAATCCGTGATTTTGTGAGAGTTTTTGATTTGCTTCTTCGCGAGAATAGCCACCAGAAAGTGCCACGACACGAACCACATGAGGATCTGAAATGAGATCTTTATAAAAATCGTTTACGGTCGGAATTGAAAGTTTCAGCATTACTTTTACCTCTTTATCCAATGCATTAAGCTGTTTCTGGATTTCTTGTTTCAGAATCTGTTCCGATTTTTCTTTATCAGGACTGTAAATATCAACTTCAGGTTCTATAATTGGAATTAAACCTTTGCTGAAAATTTGTTTTCCCACTTCAAACTGCTGGGCAACAACATCTCGTATTCCTTCAGGATTGGCTTCTTTTATTACAGAACGCATTTTAGTTCCAAAGATATTGCGTTCTACAGCACGATCTAGCAATTCATTTAAACCAGAAATAGGTTTCATTAGTTGTACGCCATTTGCAGTTTCGGCGAGACCTTTATCTACTTTCAAAAAAGGAATAATATGTTTTTTCTCCCATAAATAATCTGCTGTCCATTGTCCGTCGATTTTGCGATCCATTGTGTTTTCAAACAAAATTGCACCGAGAATATATTGACTGTCAAATGCTGGACTTTTAATAATTCTAGTTCTCATTTCATGTACAAGAGCGTACATTTCTTCATCGTTTGTATATTGGTTTTCTTCCACTCCATATTGTAAAAGTGCTTTAGGAGTACTTCCACCGCTTTGATCTAATGCTGCAATAAATCCTTTTCGAGAATGCATGAGATTTAATTGTTCTGTGTTTTTATTTCCCATAATAATGAATTTTAGTTTTTCATAAATCTCTGTAATTTAAGCATTTTTATCCTGTTGGCCGTTTATTTCAGATTAAGATTTATCAAAGACCTATTTTTTCATTGACCTTATCGTAGACTTCTTTTACTTTTTTCGGAGGATCAAATCGATAACCAACAGACAGTTTTAGAGTAGAAATATTGTCATTCAATCGCGGATCTACTTTGTCATCTTGTGCAAAACCAATTGTGTTAAGACTGGCAAAACCAAAAAACCGATCTTTGTTATAAGCCAATTTCAAATTGAAATCTGCTTGATACAAAGCTGAGGTGTCTCGGTCAATAATATTAATTCCGGCACCTAAAGCGAGTCCAGCACCAATTAGGACGCGATCACTAATTACGAAATTGTAAAAATAAGAAGGGGCCAGCGTTATAACATAAATATCGCCAGGTGACGAATCGGGAGTATTTAAATCTAAATTGGTGTAATAAAAAGAAAAAGTCGGAATAAAACTTCCAGAACTTTTGGTCTGCCATTCGTTTTGGCTTACCAATGTTTTAAAAGAGAATTTATCATTAAAAACATAAGCTGTAGACCCGCCAATTTTTGTTGTTCGCATGTTTGGCAGTTGCGCAATTACATTGTCATCGCTAATATAAAATCCTTTTTGATTGATAAAAGTGAACGACTGCATCCATTTTTTTAAGTAAAAACGGGTGTTGAAATTAAAATTTTTGGAATGAGAATCACCTTTGTTCTGACTTAGAAATTTAGGAGCAAAACCAATTGTGATATCAATGATTTTATAGTTTAATGTAAAACCTATTTGTTCTCTTCGATTCGGAATTAGATTTACATATGTTTTTGGATCGGTATTATCTGAAGCAATCTGAAAACTATTAGAAGTATCTAGATAATAAATACTAGCAGTAATTTTATCATTATATGATTTAAAATACGGATTTTGCAGGGAATCTTTTTGGGCGAAACACCCAAAAATGCTGATAAAGAATGTGGCGTAAATCAGTTTTAAACGCATAGAAACATAGTTTTAGATAAATTTGAAAAGAAGTTCCATTTTAATAATTCACATAGAGCTATGTGAAAAAATATAATTTTCTAAAATTACCTCTAAGATAGGTCTTTAAATCTATGTTTCTATGTGTTAAATAAATTTTTAGATTAAGAAATCCACTCACGAGGATTTGCCAATACATGGATCAATTTTTCTTCTTCGCTTCCAACTTCTGGATGATGATCGTAAACCCATTGAACATGCGGAGGCAAACTCATTAAAATACTTTCAATTCTTCCGTTTGTTTTTAAACCGAATAGCGTTCCTTTATCATGAACAAGATTGAATTCAACGTAACGTCCACGACGGATTTCTTGCCAGGTTCTTTGCTCTGGAGTATAAGAAAGGTTTTTTCTTCTTTCTACAATTGGAACATAAGCTTCAAGGAAACTATTTCCCACTTCGGTTACAAAATCGTACCAGTTTTCCATTGACATTTGCTCATTTGCTTTGCAATAATCAAAGAACAAACCGCCAAGTCCGCGTGCTTCATTTCGGTGTGTGTTCCAGAAATACGAATCGCATTGTTTTTTGTATTTTGGATAAAAATCTAAATTGTGTTTGTCGCAAGCTGTTTTACAAGTTTGATGAAAGTGAATTGCATCTTCTTCAAACAAATAATATGGAGTTAAATCCTGTCCGCCGCCAAACCATTGTTCGATTACTTTTCCAGATTCGTCATACATTTCGAAGTATCGCCAATTGGCGTGCACAGTAGGAACCATAGGGTTTTTTGGATGCAGTACTAAACTTAATCCGCAAGCGAAGAAATCGGCCTCACCAACGCCAAACATTTTCTGCATTGTTTCAGGAAGTTTTCCATGAACGGCTGAGATGTTTACACCGCCTTTTTCGAAAACAGCTCCGTTTTCAATAACGCGTGTTCTTCCGCCACCGCCTTCTGGACGTTTCCATAAGTCCTCACGAAATTTTGCAGTTCCGTCAACAGCTTCTAATCCAGCGCAAATCTGGTCTTGTAAGTTTTGTATGTATGCGTAAAATTTGTCTTTCATGATTTTATATATTCTGATTTAAGAAGTCCGAAATAAACGGTGTTTTGCAAAGTGCCGTCACCATTTCTAAACTCATCTCTTAAAATTCCTTCTTGTTTAAAATTATGTTTTAGAGCGATTCGCTGACTTGCTAAATTTACTTCTGATGTACAAATGAAAACTTTATTCATTTTTAATTCATCAAAACAAAACTTAAGCGCGTCTGAAACCATTTTTGAAGTTATTCCTTTTCCCTGAAAATCTTCGTCAATAAAATAACCTAACTCACATTTAGAAATACGATAATCGATAGTTTTTACACATAAATAACCAATTAGATTATTTGTTTTGATGTCTCGGGCGAAGAAATAATATCCTTCGCTATTTCTTTCTTTATCTTTATTAAATGAGATAAAATTTTCTGCTTTTTCTGGTGAGTCAGAATTTGCCAGAGTTACAGGAAATGTTTTTCCAATATGATTTCTATTCTTGTCGATTAGTTTGTAAAATTCCTCAGGAAGAACGTTCTCGATTCGGTCTGTTTTCCAATCTATAAAACTCATATGTGATTGTTTTTTAAAGATGCAATTTTAGTATTTATTCCAAAAGAAAAAACCTTGCTTTCTTGTTGAATATATTGGTAAATTGCTAATGCTTTTTCCGTAAAATTATAGTTTTCTGTTTTAGAAAATTCCATTAAAATATCGGCAAACTGTTCTAATTGGTCCCAGTCAAAATGAAGACGCATTAATAATGTGATTAAATCCTCATTTGAATAATCGACTAAAGTTTCAATGTTTAAAGCGAATTCTTTTAGTTGATTTTCAATTTCTGTCTTTTGTAAATCATCCAAAGGATAAGGCACAAAAACAAGAGTTCGTAACGTTTTGAGAACGTTATCAATTCTTATTTTTTCTTCGTCTCGTAAGCCTTTATTTAGCATAATTTAGAATTTATTCGATTTGACAGTTGTTCGGCTGAAGATTAATTTTCCATTTTGAGAAGATTCCTTTTTTCCAAAGCCTTTTAGTATTCGATAAATAAAATATAAAACAGGCAAAGCATAATAAATAAATCCCATACAGATAGGCACATAAGGCTTTTCTATAAATAACCCGCTTGATTTGACGGTTTGGAAATAATGTGATTTTTCTAAAAACTCATTTGTCAGTCCGAATGGAGGTATTATAGAATTTCCAATGCAAACCGCTAGGATTAGGAAAAAATAGAAAACTGCTTTTGCTGCAGATTTTCCCATTTGATATACTCTGACTTCTGGCGCTACATTTGAAAAAGCAAAACGCATTCTATTTAAAACCGTAAGCAGATAAATATACAGAATGTTAGTATTAACTACTGATTCATTAAAAGAGTAGGCAAATAAACCATAGAGTGGGAAAAACACAAAAAGTGACCATTTTTTTGGCATAACCGCCATAAAAACTCCTGAATGAACCATAATAAACTCAAAAGCCATCAAAACGGCCAAGTCATTTATAAGACTAACGGGGTGCAATTCTGGATGCGTCCAAACCATCAAAAACACATAAGCGTAGTACGCCTGAAATCCGTATTCGATAAATGAAAACGGTGAGTTTCTGTTGAGGTTTAGGTTTGCGAGCATATTTTTGAGTTTAAAGTTTTCAGTCGCAGTTTCCAGCCTCAGAGTAAAACTGAATACTGCGACCGCGACTGAAAACTAAATACTAATTCCCGTATTCTTTCACAGCATCAATAAACGCTTTTGCGTGATCTACAGGAATATTTGGTAAAATTCCGTGACCTAAATTTACAATATATTTGTCTTTTCCAAACTCATCAATCATTTCGTGAACCATTTTTTTAATAGTCGGGATTGGAGAAAGCAATCTTGACGGATCAAAGTTTCCTTGCAAAGTAATGTTTCCGCCAGATAAATAACGAGCATTTCTAGCCGAACAAGTCCAGTCAACTCCTAATGCAGAAGCTTTACTTTTACCCATTTCGCCAAGAGCAAACCAGCATCCTTTTCCGAAAACAATAACCGGAGTAATTTCAGCTAAAGCGTCAACAATTTGGTTGATGTATTTCCATGAAAATTCCTGATAATCAACTGGAGAAAGCATTCCTCCCCAAGAATCAAAAATCTGAACGGCATTTACTCCCGATTTTACTTTTTCTTTTAAGTATAAAATAGTCGTATCTGTGATTTTTTGTAATAAAGTATGCGCTGCAACTGGGTTTGAAAAGCAAAATCCTTTTGCAGTATCAAAACTTTTAGAACCTTTTCCTTCCACAGCATAACAAAAAATTGTCCAAGGCGAACCAGCGAAACCAATTAACGGAACTTCATCATTCAACATTTCTTTAGTCAATTTCACAGCGTCAAAAACATAACCTAAAGTTTCATTTACATCTGGAACAATAACTTGATTTACTTGTTCCATTGTACGAATTGGATCTGGAATAATCGGACCTAAATTATCTTTCAATTCTACGTGAATTCCCATAGCTCTTGGAACTACTAAGATATCTGAGAATAAAATCGCAGCATCTGGAGCAATTCTACGAATTGGCTGAACTGTAATTTCAGCTGCTAATTCTGGAGTTTCGCAACGTGTAAAAAAATCATATTTATCGCGAAGTTCTCTAAATTCTGGTAAATATCTTCCTGCCTGGCGCATCATCCATACCGGCGGACGCTGAACTGTTTCTCCTTTTAATGCTTTTAAAAATAGGTCGTTTTTTAACATTTTTTTTTATTTTAGGTGCAAAGTCGCAAAGTGACAAAGTTGCAAAGGTTTTTATTTGTATTCGTGAATTACATCTTCGATCACGTCCTCGATTGTTGGCTGATCTGCAATGATGATGTTTTTCGTGATTTTATTTAAAGCTTCTGCGGTAGTATCACCAATGCAGAAACAGATTTGTTTATTTATGGTATTGTGTTTCAGATAACTTTTAACTCCAGACGGACTAAAAAACAAAATTGCTTCGGGATTTGCTTTTATTTTCTGAGGTTGCAACGTAGTTTCGTAAACCTGAATTTCATTGAATTTAATTCCGTTTTCTTTTAAAGCTTCTGGCAAAGTATCTCTTCTAAGGTTTCCGCTGAAAAAAGTATAACTTTCATTTCCATAAATCAAAGTGATAATTTCAGCTAGATCTGAAGCATAACCGGTGTAAGCAATAACATTAAAACCATTTTCTTCTAAAAGACTTTTGGTTTTAAGTCCAACGCAGTACACATTTTTCTTTTTTAGTTCTTCTGATTTTGGATCTGATAAAACACTATGAACGGCATTTTGACTTGTAAAAATTAGACTCTGGTTGAGGTCTTTTAATTCGAAAGGTTTGTTTTCGGTTTTAATAAAATCGGCTTCGATTAATTCGACGCCATATTTCATTAACTCTTGTTTATGAAGTGGAGATAATATTTTAGTAGATAATATTTGAACTGATTTTGCCATTATTTCTTCAGAGATTCTTTAATTTTCTGCATTAATTCCGTTCCTCCATTATTCAAAATCTCTTGCGCAGAGTTGAAACCTAGTTTTTTCCATTCTGAAATGTCAACCGTTTTGTCAATTTCCAGCTTTTGTTTTCCATCAATAGAAAGCAAAACACCTTGAAAATGCAAAGTGTCTTCATCTTCATTGTATGTAACCAAAGCTCCAATTGGAGCTGTACATCCGCCTTCAAGAGTTCTTAAAAATTGACGTTCGATATGGGTACAAATTTCAGTTTCAATATCATTTAATTGCGAAAGCGCATCCAAAGTATAATTGTCATTTTCCATTGCCACAACAAGCATTGCTCCTTGCGCCGGCGCCGGAATCATCCAATCTAAATTGATGAAGTTTTCAGGTTTTAAATTGATTCGCTCTAAACCTGCGGCTGCAAAAACAGCTCCGTCCCAATCATTGTCCTGCAATTTTTGCATACGCGTATTTACGTTTCCACGTAAATCAACTACTGTATGATTTGGGTATTTGTTAAACCACTGCGCCTGGCGACGTAAACTTCCTGTCGCTATGGTACTTGGATTTGTAAAATCAGGATTTCCTTTATGCACTAGAATATCCAAAACATTGGCTCTTGGTAAAACTGCTGCCTGAACAATTCCTTTCGGTAAAGCTGTTGGAACATCTTTCATAGAATGCACTGCAATATCAATATCGCCATTGATCATAGCAATGTCTAGCGTTTTGGTGAAGATTCCTGTGATTCCTAATTCGTAAAGAGGTTTATCCAGAATAATATCGCCTTGAGATTTAACCGCAACAATCGAGGTTTTATAACCTAAATCGTTTAGTTTTTTCTCGACAGTATGTGCTTGCCAAAGTGCTAATTCGCTATCGCGCGTTCCAATTCTGATTGTTTTTTCAGCCATGTTTTATTTTTTGAACCATATAAGTTATATAAGTAATTTAAGCAGTTTGGGTAAAACACAGTTTTTAAATGAACTTATATAACTTATATGGTTTAAATTTTATTTAAGATGCTTTTATTTTGAAGACTTTTTCGATCCATTCGATGCTTTCATCAACCATGGTGTCGTCGTCTTTTAAATGATTTGCGAAATGTGTAGTGATTTTTTGAATGATTCTGTTACTGATGATTTCAGCTTGCTCTTCATTAAAGTCTGCGATTTTTTTACTTTGAAAATCCAATTCCGAAGCTTTAATAGCGTTTAATTTTTCTTTTAAAGCATTTATTGTCGGAGCAAATTTTCTTCCTTTCATCCAAGTAACAAATTCTTCTTTGATTTCTTCAATGATCGCTTCTGCGGCTGGAATGTGTAATTTTCTGTTTTCTAGAGTTTCATCTGTCAATTGAGACAAATAATCCATGTGGATTAAAGTTACACCTTCTAATTCCTCAACATTTTCATGAACGTTTTTTGGAATCGATAAATCAAGAATCAACAAAGGTTTTTTAAGATTTAAAATGGCTTTGTCAACTGTTGGGTTTTGTGCTCCTGTTGCAACAACTACAACATCGGCTTTTTGAAGTTCTAAATGCAATTCAGAGTAATCTTTAACAATCAAATTTAATTTTCCTGCTAATTTCTCTGCTTTATCTTTAGTACGGTTTATTAAAGTGATGTGCTCGTTTTTAGTGTGCTTTACTAAATTCTCGCATGTATTTCTTCCGATTTTTCCAGTTCCAAAAAGTAAAATGTTTTTGTTGCTGATGTCTTCTACATTTTTAAGAATGTATTGTACCGATGCAAAAGAAACCGAAGTAGCACCAGAGCTAATCTCCGTTTCGTTTTTAATTCTTTTGCTCGCTTGAATAACGGCATTTACTAGTCTTTCCATAAAAGCATTCGCTAAACCTAAAGATTTTGAATGAATGAAACTAGTTTTAATTTGAGATATAATTTCGAAATCGCCTAAGATTTGGCTATCTAAACCAGTTCCTACGCGAAATAAATGATTTATTGCTTCTTGATTTTTGTAAACGAAACCAACTTTTTGAAAAGCATCAACAGAACCGTTGCTGTTGTCGCAGATAAGTTTTATTAATTGAAATGGATGTTCAGCAAAACCGTAGATTTCGGTTCTGTTGCAAGTTGAAGTAACTAGTAAACTTTCTATTCCATCGTTTTTAGCTTGTTCTAGCAGGCGAGTTTTCGCAACGGCATCCAAACTAAATTGACCTCTAACCTCAGCATCAGCTTTTTTATAACTCAGACCAACTGAGTAAAAATAAAGGTGTTTCGGTACGTTATTGTTTTCCATAAATTCACTTTCATAAAAGTGCAACAAAATTATTACTATACCATCGATAAAAATAACGCTAAAAGTACTTTTTATGTCGCTGTATGTTTTTTTGAACCTAAATAGGTGTTTTTGAGTAAAAAGGACTACTTTTGTAGCAAAATCAACTCCTTTGAAGTGATTAGTTTAGAGTCGTTCTAAATAACATTTTGAGTTTGTTTTGATTTTCGTTTCAAAAAAATATCGCTATGAGTTCTCAAGAAGTTATAAAAATTGAAGACGACTTTACGCTGATCCGTTTTCAAAACGATGGTTCAGAACCTTTTTATGCACAGCACGAAATAATAGGTACTGGCCTGATACAGTTTCACTTCGGGATAAAAGGAAATGCAAAATTTTTATTCAATCAAGGCAATTATGCTTTAGAATTGAAAGAAGAAAAATCGTTGCTTTTATACAATCCACAGAAAGAATTGCCGCTAAATTTAGAGCTGGCTCCAAACTCGTGGGCGATTTCAGTAATTGTGTCGATCAAGAAATTTCACGCCTTATTTTCTGCCGAAGCCGATTATATTACTTTTCTAAGTCCTGATAATAAGGATAAAAAGTATTATAACGAAGGAAATATCAGTCCGTCAATGGCAATTGT
>NZ_DHEI01000112.1:4721-10684 GCF_002399805.1 Flavobacterium sp. UBA4854 | reverse complement strand
GAATTGTTGAGTTTGTATTTCAACAGAACCGAAGATCCAAATGCAGAACAATGTCCGTTTTTGATTGATGAAGATAACGTTTTGAAAATCAGAAAAGCTAAAGAAATTATTATCGCTAATATGGCCGAACCACCAGGATTGCAAGAACTAGCAGATGAAATTGGTTTGAATTTGAAAAAACTCAAAATGGGTTTCAAACAAATTTATGGCGATACGGTTTATGGTTTCCTTTTCGATTATAAAATGGATTTTGCTAGAAAATTATTAGACAGCGGTTCTTATAATGTAAACGAAGTTGGACTGAAAATAGGTTATAGCACAGGAAGTCATTTTATCGCGGCATTCAAGAAAAAATTTGCCACGACTCCAAAAAAATATTTGATGTCGATTAATGCTAATGTTTAATTTTTTTTTCGCTACTAATTAGCACGAATTAAAAAATCTGCAAGATCTGCGAAATCTGCGAGAAGAAATTTCTCGAATTAGCTAAATCAATTTTGAATATTCAATAATAAAGAAAAAGTAATAATTATCATATTTCGAATAAAGTACAGCGTTTACTTTTGCCGAAATTTTTAAAAACAAATAAAAAGCTTAAAGCAAAAAACACATAATGAAAGGCGCACTTTTAATAAACTTAGGATCACCAGACAGTCCAACTCCAAAAGACGTAAAACCTTATTTAGATGAATTTTTAATGGATAAATACGTGATCGATGTTCCGTATTTATTAAGAGCATTATTAGTTCGCGGTATTATTTTAAGAAAAAGACCAGAAGAATCGGCACATGCTTATGCGAAAATCTGGTGGGAAGAAGGTTCTCCGCTAATCGTTCTTTCTGAAAGAATGCACAAAAAAGTACAGCCTTTATCAAATGTTCCAGTTGCGCTGGCAATGCGTTACGGATCTATGACAATCGAAAAAGGTTTGCAGGAATTAAGCGATCAAGGCGTAACAGAAGTTTTGCTTTTCCCGCTTTATCCGCAATATGCAATGGCTTCTACTTTGACCATTTTGGTTTTAGCAGAAGAAATTCGCAAGAAGAAATTTCCTCACATGAAATTTTCAGATGTTCCAGCATTTTTCAATAAACCGGATTACATTAAAAACGTTGCAGATTCAATTAAAAAACATCTGCGTGATTTCGATTACGATCAGTTAGTGTTTTCTTACCACGGAATTCCAGAGCGTCACGTTCGTAAGACAGATAAAACAAAATCACATAAAAAATTCGTAACCAACGAAATGTGTTGCGAAGTTGGAACTCCAGAAGCTGAATTCTGCTATAGAACACATTGCTACGAAACAACGCGTTTGGTGGTTGAACAATTGGGAATTCCGAAAGACAAATATTGTGTGACTTTCCAGTCAAGATTGGCGGGCGATAAATGGCTTGAACCATATACCGATGTCGAAATTGACAATATGCCAGCAAGAGGAATTAAGAAAATTGCGGTTGTAACTCCAGCTTTCGTTACCGATTGTTTAGAAACTTTAGAGGAAATCGCAATGCGCGCCAAAGAAGATTTTGAAGCAAATGGAGGAGAAGAGTTCCTTGCAATTCCGTGTTTGAATGATGATGACGAATGGTGCCAGACGGTTTCTAACTGGATTAATGATTGGGCAAAATAGAAAATAGAAGAAAGAGTAAAGAAAAAAGACTTTATGATGGAGTACTATAATTACTTAAAATCACTGCATCTTATATTTGTGATCACTTGGTTTGCGGGTTTGTTTTATATTGTGCGTTTGTTTGTGTATCAAATTGAGGCAAATGAAAAACCTTCACCAGAAAAAGAAATTCTACAGGCACAATACAAAATAATGGCCTACCGTTTGTGGTATATCATTACATGGCCATCGGCAGTTTTGGCAAGTATTTTTGCTTTTTGGATGCTGTTTTTTACAGATGCAGGAAGCGTTTGGATCAAAATGCCGTGGATGCACGTAAAATTATGTTTCGTTTTCCTATTATATTTATATCACGGAAAATGCCATCAGATTTTTAAGCAATTACAAAGAGATGAGGTAAAATATTCCAATAATTTTATGCGTTTGTGGAATGAAGGCGCAACCATTATTCTATTTGCTGTTGTCTTTTTAGTAGTTTTAAAAAGTGCCATCAATTGGATTTTCGGCGTAATCGGAATTATATTATTCTCCGTTTTAATTATGCTGGGATTCCGTTTTTATAAGCGCATTCGAGAAAAAAAATAAAATCAGTTTGCCACGAATTACACGAATTAGCACGAATTTCTTTTGTAATATTTGCCACAGATTAAATGGATTTTAATGATTTTTTAGCGTTGCGTATAATCCCATTAATCATTTTAATCTGTGGCAGAAAAAAATAATTAGCGTAAATTCGTGTAACTCGTGGCAAAAAAGAAAATTATGCTAAACAACTTTAAAATGACAATGCTTTCGCTTCGTACCAGGATTTTCCTGTCGATGATTGTATTGATTGTGGTGGCATCTTTTTTATTGGCTTCGATTTCTATTATTCAGTTTAAAACGGAGGCCAAAGAATATCATCAAGAACGTTTAGAACGAAAAGAGAATGCAGTAAAAGAACACATCAATTATGTTCTGGCAACTACGACTTATCCGTTAAAAACTCAGAATCTGGATTTGATTTTTAAAGATAAAATCCACGAACTGGCACAGATTCATAAAATCGAAATCAACATTTACAGTCTTGACGGCAAACTTTTAAAATCTTCAAAAGAGTCTTTTGCGGTTGACAAAGCACCGCCGCCAATTCCAGAATACATTCTCAAATTAGTTCGATCTTCCATCGAAAAGCGATTTGTAGACATCAAAACGATTGATGGAGTTAAAAACAGATCTTCATACAGTTTAATTAAAGACGAAAAATTCAAACCACTCGGAATCCTGAATCTTCCATATTTAGAAGACGACGGATATTACGATAACGAATTGAATACTTTCCTGATCCGTTTAAGTCAGGTGTATTCTTTTATGCTTATTGTGGCTTTTGCGTTAGCATATTTCCTTTCAACTTATATTACAAAATCACTTAAAACCATTTCAGATCGTTTGGAAGAAACCAATTTGGATCAGAAAAACGAGAAAATTGTTTTAGAGGCAAACAGTAAAGAAGTCAATTTCTTGATAAAAGCCTACAACGGAATGGTGGACAAACTGGAAACAAGTGCAATTAAATTGGCACAAAGTGAACGTGAAGAAGCTTGGCGCGAAATGGCAAAACAAGTCGCACACGAAATTAAAAATCCGCTTACGCCAATGCGTTTGACGGTTCAGAGTTTCCAGAGAAAATTTGACCCTACTGCTCCAGATGTGAAACAAAAAATGAATGATTATTCTGAAACCTTGATTCAGCAGATTGATACTATGACAGCTGTGGCCTCGGCGTTTTCGAACTTTGCTTCAATGCCAGCGCAACAAAATGAAACGCTGAATGTAGTTGAGGTTGTCGAACTGGCTTTGGACATTTTCAACGAAGATTATATTTCTTTTGAAAAAGAAGAAGAAGAAATCATTTCTAAAATGGATCGTACGCAATTGATACGCGTAATTACCAATTTGGTTAAAAATGCAACTCAGGCCATTCCCGAAAGCCAGTTTCATAAATCAATTATAGTATCTGTAAAAAGAAGTGGCAATAATGTTGAGATTGCAGTAAAAGACAACGGAATTGGAATTCAGAAACAAGATATAGGAAGGATTTTCGAACCAAAATTCACTACCAAAACTAGCGGTATGGGACTTGGACTCGGAATTATCAAAAACATTATAGAAAATTACAAAGGAACAATTACCTTTGAGTCAACTTATGGAAAAGGAACTACGTTTACAGTTTCTCTCCCGATCACGAACTCATAAAATATAGCGTCATGAACTACGAAAATCTTTTAATTTCTATTGAAGAAAATATCGCGACAATTACCATAAACAGACCAACAAAATTGAATGCTTTGAACAAAGCAACAATTAGTGATCTAAGTAAAGCGATAAAATTATTGGGTAAAAATGATGATATCCGCGTTATTATTTTAACAGGAAGCGGTGAGAAAGCATTTGTCGCTGGAGCTGATATTTCAGAATTTGCTAACTATACTATTGTTGAAGGCGCGCAATTGGCTGCTGAAGGTCAAGAATCTCTTTTTGATTTAATCGAAGGGTTGAAAAAACCTGTTATTGCAGCAATAAACGGATTTGCATTAGGTGGGGGATTAGAATTGGCAATGGCATGTCATTTTAGAATTGCTTCTGATAATGCAAAAATGGGACTTCCAGAAGTTACCTTAGGATTAATTCCTGGTTATGGAGGAACACAGCGTTTGCCTCAATTGGTTGGAAAAGGCCGTGCGATGGAGATGATCATGACCGCTGCAATGATTTCTGCAGAAGAAGGAAAACAATACGGTTTAGTAAATCACGTAGTTTCTCAAGCTGAGCTTTTGTCTTTTACGAATGTAATTGCTCAAAAAATCATTAAAAATGCGCCTTTCGCTATTGCGAAAGCTATAAAAGCAATCAATGCTAATTTTACAGATGGTAAAAACGGTTTTGATGTTGAAATAAAATCATTCGGAAAATGCTTTGGAACTGCTGACTTTAAAGAAGGAACAACAGCATTTTTAGAAAAACGTAAAGCCGAATTTACGGGGAAATAAAATTTTCTTAACCGTAAAAAATATTAATTTTTAGCCACAGATTATTTGGATTAAAAGGATTTACAGGAATCTGTGTTAATCTCTATAATCTGCGGCTGATTTTTTTGCTCAATTCTTGTGTTCTTTGCGTAAATCTTTGCGACCTTTGCGGTTAAAATAATAGACAAAGATTGTAAAAACCTTAGAATCTCAGAACCTTAGCACCTTTAAAAAAAATGTACGAACCAATATTTGCCCTTTTTTGTGAACGAGTTAAAGAAAGCATCCAAAACGGAACTTTTGCAAAACTGACTTTGGCCAAAACCATGGGCGATACAGAACTTAAAAATGTATATTTCCGATTGGTTCTCAATGAAGATAATACATTCTCAATTTCGCTGACTTTTAGATATAAAACAGAAGAAATTGAAAGTATTCATACTTTAGATGAAGCCTTATTGATTTTAGGCACTCATATTAAAAACCCTTTTTTAACCGCACTTTTATTTACAACTGATGATGATGTTACGTTTAAAGTAAATAAAAAGAATGCTGGAAGTATTATCGAGCAAGCACCAACTTTTAAAAATGCTTCGCCGGTTATGTTGGAAATGATTGAAAAGGGAATTGTTTAGAACTCTAATTTTCAAACTCAAATAATGGAAGAATTAAAGGGAATATTATGGCGACAATTTGGAGCTGTAATAGATATGCTGGAAAGTTCAATTTTAGTTTGTCCTGATAATTTTTGGGATAAAAAAGATTTTTGGTATTCTGTTTATCACACCATTTTTTGGATTGATTATTATTCATCTGTAAAACCAGACGAATTTTCTCCGCCACAACCATTTTCCTTATCTGAGTTTGATCCAGAAGGAATTTTGCCTGAAAGGATTTATCTAAAAGAAGAATTGCTTGAATATCTTGAGTATTCCCGTAAAAAGGTTTTCTTTTTAATTGAAGGCTTAAATGAAGAAACTTCAAAAGAAAGATTCATTACAAAGAATAAGGATTTTAACAGAATTGAAATGATTTTATACAACATGAGACATGTTCAGCATCATGTTGGCCAGTTGAATTTATTGTTAAGACAAAACGTAGATGTAGCTGGAGAATGGGTTTCTCAAACTGATAAAAAATATTGATATTATGAAGTCCTGAGAACTGTTACATATGGCTCTGCAAAATAACCTCTAAACCAGCTTTACAAACAAATTAGAAGCAATTTTATTCGAAATAGATAATTCTCTATCATTTACTTTAATTTTAACTGATAGATCGAAGGATTCTTTAGAAAGCAATTCAATTTTTGAACCCAAAGC
>NZ_DHEI01000112.1:0-4465 GCF_002399805.1 Flavobacterium sp. UBA4854 | reverse complement strand
TGCGGATCTTCGGTTGGATTTCCAAGAAAATCATCCAAACGGTTAATTAATTGTTCCGATTTTATATGCTCTAATTGTTCAGCGATATCATGAACCTCATCCCAGCTAAAGTTTAATTTTTCAACCAAAAATACTTCCCAAAGACGGTGTTTTCTCACAATCATTTTTGCAGCTAACTTTCCATTTTCAGTTAGTGATACACCTTGGTATTTTTTGTAATTCACCAAATCTTTCTCTGCTAGCTTTTTAAGCATATCGGTTACAGAGGAAGCTTTCGTTTCCATAATTTCCGCAATAGCATTCGTACTAACTTCTGTTTCTGAAGCAGCAGTCAGATGATAGATCGATTTTAAGTAGTTTTCTTCTGAAAAGGTCATTTTTTTTTAAGTTTCTGAGTTTCTAAGATGCTGAGGTGCTAAGTTTTCTTTTAGGCTTTTTATTAAAAAGCTTAGAATCTTAGTAGCTTAACATCTTAGAAACTTTATTTAACAATCAACAAAGGTATCGAAATTTTATGTCTCAATTTATCTACTGTTGTGCCGAAAAGAATATCTTTCAATCCAGTGTGGCCATGGGTTCCCATTACGAGAATATCGAAACTTCCTTCGTTTATAATTTTCGGAATTACGCTGTTTGGTTTTCCAAATCCAAGTTCTGTCTTAATCTTGAATCCTTTTTCGGAAAGCATTTCTTTATATTTTAATAATAATTTTTCGTCGATTGTAGTTTCATGATCGTGAATATTAACGCCATACATTAAAGCACCAACGGTTTCTACAATGTGAATGAGCGTATATTCGGTGTCAATGCCACCCAATTCGAAGGCTTTGTTTAAAGCTACTTCGTCTGCACTTGAGAAATCGACTGAAATAGCAATATTTTGAATGCTCTGACTTTGTTTAGGCGAAAAATGAAGATTCAGCTTATGCGGTGAATGGTTTATTGTTTTTGATTTGAATTTGGCGATAAATGGTTTGAAAATGATGTATAATAATAACGCCGAGAATCCAAAAGCCAAAGGAACAACAGTAAGCCAGAGAATTGTCGGATGGTTCGAACTTGCCAACCATGAAGTGATTTCGTCATAAACCAATTTCGCATTTAGAGAAACAATAATCGAAGCAATAATCCAAGAAACAACCTGAGTGGTTCTAGAAATATGAAAACCATTCATTTTAGACTTATCGCTCACAAAGTGAATCAGTGGAATAATGGCAAATCCCAATTGTAAACTCAAAATCACCTGACTTAGAATTAAGAGCTTTCCCGTGACGCTTTCGCCATAAATTAAAATTACGATTACAGCCGGAATAATAGCAATTAAACGCGTTATAATTCTACGAACCCAAGGCTGAATTCTAAAATGCAGATAACCTTCCATTACAATTTGTCCAGCAAGTGTACCAGTTACAGTCGAACTTTGTCCAGCAGCGATTAAGGCGACAGCAAATAAAACGGGTGCCCATTTGGTTCCTAACAACGGTTCAAGAAATTGATGCGCATCTTGAATTTCTGCGACTTCAAACATTCCGTTTTTATGGAAAGTGGCCGCGGCAAGAATTAAAATGGCAGCATTTACGAAGAAAGCAAGATTTAAAGCTATGGTTGAATCGATCAAATTGTATTTTAAAGCTTGTTTGATTCCTGCAGGTGTTCGGTCAAATTTTCTTGTCTGCACTAAAGAAGAATGCAAATACAAGTTGTGTGGCATTACAGTCGCTCCAATAATTCCGATCGCGATATATAAAGCCGCAGAGTTTGGAATTGAAGGAATAAGTCCTTCGAAAATCTTATGAACTTCAGGTTCTGCAAAAATCATTTCAAAAATGAAAGAGAAGCCAATAATCGCCACTAAAGCAATAATGAAGGCTTCCATCTTGCGAATTCCTTTATTGATCAAGAAAAGCAGTAAAAAGGTGTCTAGAACGGTAATGAGAACAGCTTCGAGTAACGGAATTCCGAAAAGCAGATTAATTCCGATTGCCATTCCGAGAACTTCTGCCAGATCGCAGGCAGCAATTGCAATTTCGGCAAGAAAATATAAAATGTAATTAATGTATTTGGAATAGGTTTCTCTTGATGCTTGTGCGAGGTCGCGCTGAGTTACAATTCCGAGACGAGCGCTCAAACTCTGCAAGAGCAAAGCCATTAAGTTGCTCATTAATAAAACCCAAACTAAAGTGTAGCCAAATTGGCTTCCGCCGGCAATATCTGTCGCCCAGTTTCCCGGATCCATATAACCAACGCTTACTAAATATGCAGGGCCTAAGAAGGCTAAAATTTTTCTAAAACCTTTTTTTTTGTTTTCGGTAGAGACCGATTCATGGACTTCTTCTAAAGATTTAGTCATTGTAAAAGTATTGTTTTCACAAATATAGAGAAAAATTATATTCGCGAAACAATATTTTTAGACGAGTCTAAAAGTTAAATGTTAGAATTTAAACAATTCGGGCATAATCCAGATAACGTAAAATTGATTTCGTTAACTTTATAATTGTGTGGCATAATGTAACTCGGTTTTACACTTTCAAGACAAGTTATCTCATGACAATTCTCACAGCTAAAATGAGCATGATTATGAATGTGTACGCGCTGATGCGAATGATTGCATTTGGCATATTTTACTGTTCCGTCTAGATTCGAAATTTTATGAATAACATCTTCATTAATTAATCGATCTAGAATTCTGTAAATGGTTACGCGATCGCACAAATCATTTAATTGTTTCTGAATTTCGGTATGCGAAAGAGCGGTCTTAGATTTCTCAAACACCTCTAAAACAGCCGTCTTTGCTGCGGTATTACGTGTAGTTTTCATTTTTTACGGAATTAAAAATTAAACGCAACTTTGTTGCGATTAATAAAATTGTATATATTTGCAACAAAATTGCATTAAGCAAAAGTACACATAATGAAGAAAATAAGCACATCCTTTTACGATATTTTAGGAATTTCGAGCGCAACCATTTGTTTGGTCCATTGCTTGATTTTTCCTCTTTTAACGATTCTCCCTTTAGGCTTGAGTCACAACCCAATTATAGATTTACTATTTGCTTCGATAGGTTTATTTGCAATTCTCAAAATTATAAAAAAATCGGCTCTTTTGGTATCGTCAATTTTGGTTGTTTCAATGGCGCTAATTTGGATTAGTGTTTTGGCAGAACTCTTTTTCGAAATTCATCTTGATTTGATCTATTTCGGTGGAATCGGAATGATCATCGGGCACTTAATCAATTACAAATTACACAAAAAACAAAATCATTAAAAATAGAGATATGGAACAGGAGCATTTTGAAGTGATTATTGTTGGCGGCAGTTATAGCGGATTGTCTGCGGCAATGAGTTTAGGGCGTTCTTTGCGTCAGGTTTTGGTTATTGATAGCGGTTTGCCTTGCAATAGACAGACACCGCATTCGCATAATTTTATTACACAAGACGGTGAAAAACCAGCTGTTATTTCGGCGAAAGCCAAATTGCAAGTAGACATTTATAAAACCGTTCAATTCTATAATGGATTGGCTGTACAAGTTATTAAAACAGAAAACGGTTTCGAAATCACGACCGAATCGGGCAATATTTTTACTTCAAGAAAAATATTATTTGCAACTGGAGTTAGAGATTTGCTTCCAGAAATTGAAGGTTTTGCTTCATGCTGGGGAATTTCGGTTTTGCATTGTCCGTATTGTCATGGTTATGAAGTTAAAAATGAAAAAACGGCCATTATTGCCAATGGAGAAATGGGTTACGAATATGCCAAACTGATTTCAAACTGGACAAAAGACCTTCACTTGTGTACTAATGGAAAATCAGAACTGACTACAGAACAGACAAAAACTCTTAAAAATCATGGTGTTCTTATTTTAGAAGAAGAAATAAATTCTTTAGAACATAATGATGGCTATGTTTCGAACATCATTTTCAAAAATGGGGAAAAAGTTGAGGTAAAAGCTATTTATGCGAGACCACCTTTTGAACAGCATTGTCCTATCCCCGAAACTTTAGGATGTGATAGTAACGAACAAGGATTACTGAAAGTAGATGCCATGCAGAAAACTAATATTTCTGGCATTTTTGCTAGCGGAGATTGCACAACGCAAATGCGATCTGTGGCAATTGCCGTTTCTACAGGCTCTTTTGCTGGAGCGGTGATTAATAAAGAACTTATCGACGAAGATTTTTAATAAATAGAAAAGAATGTTAAACCCTATAAGTTATATAAGTTCATTTAAAAACTGTGTTTTTACCCAAACTGCTTAAATTACTTATATAACTTATATGGTTTAAAAAAAATATAACATCTTGAATTCAATCGGTTTGAAAATTTTTGTTTTAAGAATAATTGTTTGTCAAATTTAATTTTTAGTTTTGTCTAAATTTAATTTTATAACAATGAAATATTTATTTTTGACAATGTTAATAATTTCAGCTAAAAGCCTTTATTCTCAAAATATATCAGGAAAAGTAGT
>NZ_DHEI01000105.1:84738-85169 GCF_002399805.1 Flavobacterium sp. UBA4854 | reverse complement strand
TCTTCACTATATTGCGTTTTACTGTGCGTAAGCGCAACCTCAATATCATGTTCTTTTAAGTGGATAATTGGGTATTCTAAATCTTCTTCACTGATTGTTTCTTCTAATAAATCGCGAAGTCCATTTTCTGAATAGTATTTTTCTCCATTGAAAATAATTGTCAAACCATTGTTTAGATAACAATAGTTTTTGACCATTTTAATTACATATTCTAAACGAAACTTATAGTTTTTAAAGATTGTTTCGTCTGGGGTAAAAATTACTTTTGTTCCCTTACGTTTCGTCGTATCGATTACATCTTCTTCCTGAACCAGATTTCCAGCTGAGAATTCTGCAGATTTTTGTTTATCATCACGAACAGATTCTACACGGAAATAATTAGATAAAGCATTAACCGCTTTCGTTCCGACACCATTCAAACCAACTGATTT
>NZ_DHEI01000105.1:80481-84549 GCF_002399805.1 Flavobacterium sp. UBA4854 | reverse complement strand
TCGACCACTTTACCCAACGGAATTCCACGTCCGTAATCACGAACAGAAACTGTTTTGTCTTTAATACTTACCTCGATAGTTTTTCCGGCACCCATAACGAACTCATCGATACAGTTGTCTAAAACTTCTTTTAAAAGAATATAAATACCATCATCTGGTGATGATCCGTCCCCTAATTTCCCGATGTACATACCCGGACGCATACGAATATGTTCCTTCCAATCGAGTGAACGAATATTATCTTCGTTGTATTGATTTTGCTCTAGCATAAATGAATTTAGGATTTTTGGCTAATTTACCATTTATCATCAAAAAATGAAAGCGTATTTCTTTTTTGTTATGAATAATAACAGTTCAAAATCTATTTAAATTGATTTTAAAATAAAATGGACATTAAAATTATAAAAAACTGCTTTTTCAGCAAAAAAAATACTATTTGATTCCGAGTACTTCTTTTGCCAATGCAATCATTTCGGATGTTCCTGTATTTTTGTTCTTTTCGTCTGAAAGTTTGACCACTCCTTGCCAATGTACATTATCGGGCTTTGTATCGGTTAGTTTTATAACCATATTCATAGCCGGAAGTCCAACATCGTTAGTGAAATTTGTTCCGATTCCGAAAGACATTTTTATTTTGTCCTGACAGAAATCGACAATCTTTTTTACTTTATCGTAATTTAAAGAATCTGAAAAAACAATAACTTTTGATTTTGGGTCGATTCCCATTTTATTATAGTGGGCGATCACTTTTTGAGCAAACTCAATTGGATCGCCACTGTCATGTCGAACACCGTCAAAAAGTTTAGAATATTTTTTATCAAATTGATTGAAGAATATTTCTGTTGTATAAGTATCTGTTAAAGCGATTCCGAGATCACCGCCATAAACCTTTGTCCAATTTTCGAGACTTATAAAATTTGCCACCTGAAAACCATATTGCGCCGCATGAAACATAAACCATTCGTGAGCATGCGTTCCTAAAGGTCTTCTGTTGTTAACCATTGCAAAATGCACATTACTGGTTCCAATAAAGCTGTTTCCTCCGTAGGCTCTTAAAGTTTCATTTACCAAATCATGAACTTCGTAAGAATGGCGCCTTCTTGTTCCAAATTCTAAAATTGAAACTCCTAATTTATTATAATTATCAATTTTTTCTTTCGTCAGTTCTTTTATGGCTTCATCATTTAAACGAATTAAATGATTTGATTTATAAAAAAGCTCCGAAATAAGTGCCATTAAAGGAACTTCCCATAAAATAGTCCTATACCAATAACCTTCTACTGTTACTGAAATTTCTGAACCTTCTTGACTAATCTGAACCTCAGACGGATCAAAACTATATCCTTGCAGAAAATCTAAATAAGTTGGATCAAGATAAGGACAATAATGAGCTAAATAGTTCTTCTCTTCTTTTGTTAAACGAAGCTCAGACAATGCATCGACAGATTTGCGAAGTAAATCTGCAAAACCTTCCGGGAAGATATGTTTACCACGATTTATAAATCCATAACGAACTTTTGCTTTCGGGAAAAGTTTAATTACAGCATGTTGCATCGTAAATTTATAGAAATCATTATCTAAAATTGATTTCAAAAAAGTATTTTCCATAGCACTCAAGTTCTTTTCATTCCTTGCTAAGATACGCCAATTTCAGAAAACACAAAAATTGTAGATTTCTTAATTTCTACTAAACAATTTTAAAAGAAACAATACTTTCTGTATCTATAAAAATCGTGATGTAATCTCCGACATTTTTATCAATTAGAATTTGAAATTCTAAACTTCCGCGCTTTTCTTTCGGATTAAGAACTTTAACTGGCTGATTCTTTCTATTTAAATAAAAAACCTGACTTGATTTGGAAACATTTTTAATTTCGACCGTGATTTTATCGCCATTCTTAGCTTCGATTATTCCCGAATTTGGAGTTTTTATTTTATAATCGTTTTCTATGGTTTTATTATAAATTAAAGGCCCATCTAAGAAATCACTTTTACTGATTCTGTCTCCAAGAAAAGTTCCCGAATCTGGATAATGCTTTGCAAAGAAATACTCGGGATTAGTATCAAAATATACGGGATTAAAATCGTTAACCATCCTTCCTTTACTGGTATCATAATATCCTTGTCCCCAAGTAACATCTACAAGACGCCATTTTTTATCAATTAAAACAACATTCCAAGCATGGTTTGATGAAGTCGCTTTACGGCCAATATCTCTCAAATTTGTTTTTGAATCGCCTCGAATTATTTCGCATTTCAAGTTTACAAGCTCTGCTAAATGTTGATACAAAGCTGTAAAACCCTCACAAACTGCTTTTTTAGATTTAAAAGCTTTCTGAATTAGATTATCATTCAGTTGTTTTATTTTTCGCTGTTTTTCGGCTTCCGAAGAATAACTGAAACCTTGCACTCTTGGTGGATTCAAGTACGCATTGTAATCGTATCTTATATTGAAAGCAATCCAGCTGTAAATAGCGCGCGCACGATCATAATCCGAATCAAAATCTTTTTCGATTTTGTCAGCTAATTTTTCTGTGCTATCAAAGCTTTTTGGGTATTTTGCAACTATTTTATCAACTTCGCTAATCTTCTGAGAAAAAGCAAAATTGATAAAAATACTATTTAATAAAAGGAAAATAAGGGCAATCTTTTTTTGTGGCATTTAAAAATTTGATTTAATAATATCTTTCAATTCCTGATCCAATTCTGGATTAGAGATTTTATTTTCTTGTAAATCAAAATTCGAGCCAAATGCTGGCAATGAGAAACTTCCTTTAATTTCTGCTCCATAGCGAGGAAAGAGATTCTGTGCAATTCCTAAAACAGATGCGCCTCCTCTACCGCCTGGAGAAGTTGCCAATAATAACATTGGTTTATGCTGAAAAACATCTTTTTCGATTCTTGAACTCCAATCGAAAACATTTTTGAAAGCAACAGAATAATTTCCGTTATTTTCTGCCATTGAAACTACTAAAATATCAGCTTCTTTCAATTTGTTTAAGAATGCTTGTGCAACTTTATGCTGACCAACTTCTTTTTCAAGATCAACACTAAAAACTGGCATTGTAAATTCATTCAAATCTAAAACTTCAACGTCCGCATTTTCAAATAAACTTGATGCATAAGTAGCTAAACGTTTATTGATTGAGTGCTTACTGTTACTTCCTCCAAAGGCTATTATTTTCATATTTGTGGTATTTGTTTTTTTTTCAACCATATAAGTAATATAAGTTCATTTACAAAACTTTGTCCTTTAATCAAAGAAGCCAAACTTAAATTTTCTTATATTACTTATATGGTCTAATATTAATTTTCTATTTCAAAAATCTCTTTTTGTATTTCTACAGAATAATCATTTGGCGAAATACTTCCACCGAAAGCTTTGGCATAAACTTTTGTAAATTCTGCTCCAAAATATAAAATAATAGCCGAATAATATACCCAAACCAAAATTATAATTACAGAACCCGCTGCGCCGTAAACACTTGCAACTGTTGAGTTTCCTAAGTAAACTCCTATGGCAAATTTACCTATCATGAACAAAATTGCAGTGCAAGAAGCTCCTATAAAAGCATCTTTCCACTTAATCACTCCATCTGGTAAAGTTCGGAATATAATTGCAAAAAGCAATGTAATACTGGCAAAAACAATCACTAGATTGACAACATAAAAAAGATATATTGTTGTGTCTGGAAAATAAAGTTTTAAACGTGCATTTAAAACGTCGAGTGTTGCATTGAGCATTAAACTGACCAACATTAAAAATCCAACAGAAACGATCATCGAAAATGACATCAATCTGTTTTGTATAAATTTTTTCAAGCCTTTATTTGGTTTTGCACGAAGTCCCCAAATGTAGTTGATTGAACTCTGAATTTCGGCAAAAACTCCTGATGCACCAACTAATAGCATCACAACTCCAAATATGGTTACAAAGACATTACTGTCTGATAATTGAACATTTTTGATTGCCTCCTGAATCTGTACAGCAGCATTATTCCCGACCAATCGATTTATCTGACCATATAACTGTCCTGTGACTGCCTCTTCCCCAAAAAAGAAGCCACA
>NZ_DHEI01000105.1:69549-80305 GCF_002399805.1 Flavobacterium sp. UBA4854 | reverse complement strand
CTTTATCGCATTGTCATCGTTGAATTCTAAAAATGTTGTTTTTAATAAATACCAAGTTTTCGAAAAGATATTATGATTTTTCATTTGCTGATTTTTTGATATTCACTCAAATTTAAGCAATAATGAAAATTCCGTACTTCTTGGATTTTCGTTGAGTTTTACATTTTTCCCACTACCTACGAAATATTTCTAACGGAATATTTTTGCATCTATTATTTATAATGATAAAAAATCCCTTTATCATAAACAGTCCATAAACTCGCTTTTTGATTGGCAGCTTTTAGGGCATTATTAGCCCAAGTATTGCAAGTATAGAAAAGACTGTAACTTCCTTTAGCTTCATAGAAAGCATCTTTTTTTCCGTAACTGTGACCTTGAATCCATTCTGGATGAATTGGATTGCTAAAACTATTGGAGATGTAATTAACTAAATTTTGATAATTCTCTCTAGAAACTAAAATACGTTTACAATCGCCTCCTTCTCTTAACTGCTTAAAAAATGTAGCATGTACAGCAGATGAACTGATTCCGAAAGCGGCTTTAAAAGCTGTGCTTGCTTTTAAATCTGACCATTCTGGCGTTTCCAAATAAAAGCCTTTATCTCCCCAGCCAAAAGCGATATAATTCATCAACGAATCTTTTGATTGAGTTTGGCTGAATTGAATCTCATTTCTCCAATCTTTAACTTCATTTTTTATCGGAACCACAATATCGGTATGGACTCCGTTTGAAAGAATGTAGATAGGAACGGCATCTTGCTCTTCGACTTTTGCAATATCTGAATTGACTGTAATTTTTGAAATAATTAAAACAGAAGAAATATACAAAGCAAGAAAACTGAAAATTCCGAAAAGCGTCCAGCCTAGAATTTTAAATGATTTTTTTAGCATTTTGATTGGTTGATTTTAGATTAGTAATTGGTTATTTTTTCTGTAACCAATTTTTGAGCCAAAAATTTTTCAGTTGCTAAAATGAGACACGGATTTTACAGATTCGCTTTCGCGAAAGCGCAGATATAAACGGATTTTCATCTTATTTTTTTGTCTTCCTGAGCGAAGTCGAAAGACACGTAAGAAGCTCCATAAAACATTTCCATTCTTTGTGCGGGCTTCGACTTCGCTCAGCCTGACAAAGCAGAACTTTAATTTTTAAAGCATAAAAAAACTGCTGAATTCCTCCAGCAGTCTTAGTCTATTCTCTATGTTCTTTCTTCTTTTCTCTAAAAAAGACTAAACGTTAAAACGGAAATGCATTACATCACCATCTTTTACAATATATTCTTTTCCTTCAACTCTGAATTTTCCAGCTTCTTTTGCTTTTGCTTCAGAACCATAATGAACGTAATCGTCATATGAAATTACCTCTGCACGAATAAATCCTTTTTCAAAATCGGTGTGGATAACTCCTGCTGCTTGTGGTGCAGTTGCTCCAATATTGATTGTCCAAGCACGAACTTCTTTTACACCTGCTGTGAAGTAAGTTTGCTGTTTTAACAATTTGTAAGCCGCACGAATTAAAACTGATGCTCCTGGCTCTTCTAATCCCATATCTTCTAAGAAAACTTGACGCTCTTCGTAGCTTTCTAATTCTGTGATATCTGCCTCTGCACCTACAGAAAGTACAATAACTTCAGCTTCTTCGTCTTTTACTAATTCACGAACTTGATCAACATATTTGTTTCCGTTTACTGCTGAACTTTCGTCAACATTACAAACATATAAAACTGGTTTTGCTGTAATTAATTGGAAAGCTTCCATAAGAACTTCTTCATCATTGTTTTGAGGAACAATTGTTCTTGCAGATTTTGCCTGCAAAAGAGCTTCTCTAATTCTGTTTAATAAAGCTTCTTCTGCCTGAGCTTCTTTATTTCCGGTTTTAGCTGCACGTTTTACTTTTTCTAAACGTTTTTCAACAGTTTCTAAGTCTTTTAACTGCAATTCGATGTCGATAGTTTCTTTGTCACGAATTGGATTTACGTTTCCATCAACGTGCACAATGTTATCATTATCAAAACAACGCAAAACGTGAATAATTGCATTACACTCTCTAATGTTTCCTAAAAACTGGTTTCCAAGACCTTCACCTTTACTTGCTCCTTTTACCAAACCCGCAATATCTACGATATCTACAGTTGCCATTTGTACGCGCTCTGGTTTTACCAATTCTTCCAATTTATTAATTCTTGGATCTGGAACGTTTACAACACCAATATTAGGTTCGATTGTACAAAACGGAAAGTTAGCACTTTGCGCTTTTGCATTAGATAAACAATTAAATAATGTTGATTTTCCAACATTTGGTAATCCTACAATTCCTGCTTTCATCTGTTTGTTTCTATTTATTTTGTTCGGTCTTCTCTTTTAGACCTCAAACACTAAACATTGTTTTTTAGTGTGTTATGATTTATCCGATTTTCTGATTTCTGCCAAAATGATATTTTTTGGCATTAAAATTTTGCAAATATAAGATTTAATAGCTCTTGCGCGAATTAAAAATGTTCAATAATATAATTTTAGACATACGCAATATAATTTTTAAACAAATTATTAATTTTTTGTTAAAAAACATTACTTTTATAAAACTGATTAACAAAAAACAAACCAAAAAACCAAATACCATGAAAAAGATTGCATTATTGTTATTTCTGCTGAATTCAGCATTTCTCTTTGCACAAAAAGAGGTCTCGGGTCTTGTAAAAGACAAAACTGGAAATCCTCTTCCCGGTGTAAATATTGTCGAAAAGGGGACTTCAAATGGTGTTTCTACCGATTTTGAGGGTAGTTTTAGAATAAAAGTAAAAGAAGGTGCAACTTTAGTTTTTAGTTATGTAGGATTTTCAACAGTTGAAAAAACAGCTTCTGGAGATAAAATAAATGTTGTATTAAGCGAAAATGATGGTCAAGTTTTAAATGATGTTGTTGTCGTTGGTTCTAGAAATGCAAAAAGAACCGTAGTAAATTCTGCAGTTCCTATTGATGTAATCAATGTAAAAGATGTTACTACACAAAGCGGAAAAATCGAAATTAATCAGCTGTTGCAATATGTCGCTCCATCATTTAATGCCAATAAACAATCGGGATCTGATGGTGCCGATCACGTTGATCCAGCTTCTTTGAGAGGTATGGGACCTGATCAGACTTTGGTTTTAATTAACGGAAAAAGAAGACATCAATCTTCTCTAATCAATTTATTTGGAACTCGCGGACGTGGAAACACAGGAACAGATTTAAATGCCATTCCTGCCGCCTCTATCAAAAGAATTGAGATTCTGCGTGACGGTGCTTCTGCTCAATACGGTTCTGATGCCATTGCCGGAGTTATCAATATTGTAACCAATGACAACGTTGACGAATTAACGGGTTCCGTTACGTATGGCGTTTTTAACACACATGCAAAAGGTGATTTCTTGCCAGGAACTCCAAATACAAAAGGATTCAGATTGGATCAAAATGGAAATGGAAATTCATACGGTAAAGATCAAGATTTTGATGGAGGTTCTGTTAGAGTTGCTGCAAACTATGGAACCGGAATTGGCTCTAAAGGCGGTTATGTAAATGTTACAGGAGAATTTTTAAGCAAAAACAAAACTCTTAGACCTGCTTACGATTTCAGAAAAGGTTTTGGAGATGCTGAAATGACAGGCGTTAACTTGTTTGCCAATTTAGCAATTCCTATTTCTGACAAAACCGAATTTTATGCTTTTGGCGGAAGCAATTTTAGAGACACAGATGCATACGCTTTCACCAGAAATGATGGAGAAAGAGTTGTAGAATCTGTTTATCCAGGCGGATATACTCCAAGAATTACTTCTAAAATTAATGATAATTCGATCGCAGCAGGAATTAGAACCGAATCTTCTGGCGGATGGAAATTTGATTTGAGCAATACTTTTGGTAAAAACAAATTCCAATACGATATTAAAGGAACTATAAATGCTTCACTTGAAGAAAAATCTCCTCATGAATTTGACGCTGGAGGACACAGTTTACTTCAAAACACGACTAACTTTGATATTTCTAAAAATTACGAAAGTGTTTTAAGCGGTTTAAACGTTGCTTTTGGAGCAGAATTTAGAGTGGAACAATTTGAAATTTTTGCTGGCGAAGAAGGATCATATGCAACATATGACACGAATGGAGTACCAATTACCGATCCGACAACGCAAAGTGCACCTATTGACCCTGTAACGGGAGAACCAAGACCTGGAGGTTCGCAAGGTTTCCCAGGATATAGCCCTGCAAACGAAGTAAATAAAGACAGAACCAACTTCTCTCTTTACACTGATGCCGAATTGGATGTTACTGAAGCTTGGATGGTTAGTGGTGCTTTACGTTTTGAAAATTATAGTGATTTCGGAAGCACATTAAATGGAAAATTAGCCTCCAGGCTTAAAATTACAGATCACATAAATGCAAGAGGATCTGTTAGTACAGGTTTCCGTGCTCCATCTTTAGCCCAGATTTATTATAATTTGCGTTTTACCAACTTTAATGCAAGCGGAGCAACAGAAGTTTTACTAGCACCAAACGACAGCCCTGTAACAAGAGCGTTCGGAATTGAGAAATTAAATGAAGAAAAAGCAGTAAATGCTTCTCTAGGATTCACAGCTTCTTTTGGAGATTTTACAGCAACCGTTGATGGTTATTACATCAAAGTAAAAGATCGTATTGTATTGACCGGATATTTTGATGCAAGCTCTTTAAATTTAGGGGTTTCTGAAGCTCAATTTTTTGTAAATGGAGTTAACACAAGCACACATGGTTTGGATTTGGTTTTCTCTTGGAAGAAAAACTTTGATTTCGGTCAGTTTGGTGCAACTTTAGTTGGAAACATCAACGACATGAAAATTGACAAAGTAAAAAACGGTACGCTAGATGAATCTATTTTCTTCGGAAAACGTGAAAAAGCATTTTTATTGGCTTCAGCTCCAGACAATAAGTTTGGTTTAAACCTAACTTACGCAAAAAACAAGTTTGATGCTGGACTAGCTTTTACTCGTTTCAGCAAAGTAGTTTTGGTCGATTATGCCGATGAAGACGATGTTTATAATCCAAGATTAATTACTGATTTAACCATTGGATATCAGTTTACAAAAAGCCTAAAACTAACTCTAGGAAGCAACAACTTATTTAACGTATATCCAACTAAACAGGACGAACAAGGAAATACAGAAGCCGGAGGTTATTGGGATGCAGTACAAATGGGCTTCAGCGGAGCTTATTACTATGCTAGACTTGGATTTAATTTTTAATTATTTAAAAAAGGGCTTTAGTCTTTGCCTAACAACTTTATAAAGACAAAAAATCCTGAACATTATGTTCAGGATTTTTTTCTATTTATTTAATTACAATTTAAATTCTAAAGATGCGATGATAGCTTTTTCTTCATCAGTTGCTGTAAATCCCGAAATATCCCAATAATTAGTCAAGATTTTATTTTTCTTATTAAAGAGCGATTTTTCCTTGAAAACATCACTTTCATTATAGGTAAAATTTTGTTTATTGAAACCTGTTGTGATAAAACTATTTCTTACTTGCACATTTTTAGTTTTATCTTTTAGAACAACATTATAACCAATTTCTTCATTAGAACTCAATAAATAATAATCATTTCCGTCCCATCTATAGTTTACTTTAACAAACGATTTTGTAATGTTTTTATCTCCCTCTTTTGTCTTCTCTTCCACTTTATCAAGAGTCGCAGGAGTAACCGAAATGGTAAATTCTACTATAATTTTTTTCTCAGGATCGTAAATAATTTCAAAATTATCAATCGCTTCTTTGGCTTTATCCAAAGGAACAACTGACATTATGTAGTAATCTTTGTTTTTTGAATGTCCTTTGGTTGTAAAATCATATTCTTTTTTAGCTTTTGGATCTAATAATGGTTCTAAGTATTTAAAATTCGAGTAATTCTCCATTATATTATTCAAATTATACCCTTTCAAATCAGCACTTACATCTTCTTCTAGCAATCCGTACGAACGATTTTGTTCAACCAATAAAGTAGTTGCATTATTATTTTTATCAAATTGAAAATTTACCAATCCGTCATTATAATACGTATACTGATTGTCGAGCATAAAAAACTCTCTCACATATACTTTCTGTCTATGGGATATACTAATTTTCTTTGTAGAATTGTTAACCAATTTCTGCAGTATTTTTTCTGGAGATTCTTTAGATAAAACTACTTCATCTAATTTATTGTTTTTACTCTTTAAATAAACAACAAATTTTTGATCTCCATTTAAAGAAGTCCAGCGTACGGTCAAATCTTCATAATTAGTTTCAGAAACCTGAACATTAGATCCACCAGTCAGCATAAAAGTAACTTTTCCTTCTTCATTGCTCAATAAAATCTGCTGGGTTTTCATTATTTTAACTGTAGCATTTTGTATTGGCTCCATAGTCTCTATATCCTTAACAATAATAGAATACTCTTCGTTTTGCGCCAAAACACTTACATAGTTAAATAAAACAACAAATAAAAGTAGCATTTTCTTCATAGGCATTGTTATTTTTTCAACTAAAGTATTAATTTTTTAACAATAAATCAACACTCAAAAATTTAAAACATTAGCTATCAAAAAATTACCTTTTAAAAATACCTGAAATCAGGATAAAAAAAATCCTGAGTTTTTCAACTCAGGATTCTATAATTTATCAAACAAATATTCTTACTCGTTATGTAAGAAAGCTTGTCTTTCTAATAGAGTTTCTTCGTCTTCAACGTGATTGTCATCAGGTACACAACAGTCAACAGGACAAACAGCAGCACACTGCGGTTCATCATGAAAACCTTTACATTCTGTACATTTTCCAGGTACAATATAATAGATCTCATCAGAAATTGGAGTTTGCGCATCATCAGCGTCTACTTCAGTTCCGTCAGGTAAAACAATTTTTCCAGAAAGACTAGTTCCGTCTTTATATCTCCAATCATCTGCTCCTTCATATATTGCTGTATTTGGGCACTCTGGTTCGCAAGCCCCGCAATTGATGCATTCGTCAGTTATAATAATTGCCATCTTTTTATTTTTCTTAAAGTTAAAAGTCGTATAGTCTCATCGTCCGAAAAAAGTACACAAAAGACATTCTTTGCTTTTGACTTGATGACTTTTGACTTTCGACTTAATTATGCTTATTTTTGTGCAAAATTACAATCAAAACAATTCATAAACAAACATTATGACATTAGAAACAAAAAAAAGTGTTTTTGTTGAATTAGGAAAATTTTTAAGTCAGTTTTCTGAAGACGCTTCTGCGCAAAAATCTGACGTCTTATATAATGATCTCTTTTTTGATGATTTCAATAACCTGATTCATTTATCGCAATCTCATAATGGATGGTATACTCCTGAACAGGTATATTTCTCTATACAATCTTGGGCTGAAGCTTTAACAAAAGAAAATATAGACAAATGGCTTTCGGTTTATAACATTGAAGAGAATAATGAGAATCAAAAAACTATTGCTTTGATTTTAGCAGGAAATATTCCGTTAGTAGGTTTCCATGATTTCTTATCGGTTTTAATTACAGGCAACAAAGCTTTAATCAAAACTTCTTCAAACGACCAGCATTTATTACCATTTTTAGCTAAATATTTAATTGCTGTTGATGAAAATTTGAAAGATAAAATCACTTTCGTAGAAGGAAAACTACAAAATTTTGATGCTGTAATTGCAACTGGAAGCAACAATACTTCTCGTTATTTTGAATATTATTTCAAAGACAAACCTTCAATCATTCGTAAAAACAGAAATTCGGCAGCGATTTTAACCGGAAAAGAAACTAACGAAGATTTAGAAGCATTGGGCGAAGATATTTTTAGATATTTTGGTTTAGGATGTCGAAATGTTTCCAAGCTTTTTATTCCAAAAAACTATACTTTCGATGCTTTTTTCCAAGCCATGTTCAAATATCAAGATGTTATCCATTATGAAAAATACGCTAATAATTATGATTATAATAAAGCTGTATTTTTAATGAGTAATTTCAAATTACTAGACAACGGATTCTTGACTTTAAAAGAAGATTCAAGCTACGCTTCGCCTATTTCTAGTGTTTTTTATGAATACTACGAAAACCTTGAAGATCTAGAAAAACGCCTTCAGGAAGACACAGATCAAATTCAATGCATTGTTAGCAGTAATTTAACTACAAATAGTATTGCATTTGGCGAAACGCAAAAACCGCAATTGTGGGATTACGCAGATAATGTCGATACTATAACGTTTTTGTTAACAACAAAGTAATAAATTGTTTAATTATTTCGAATATTTTAACGCTTTTTCGGCTCTTATTACCGAAATTTGCGTCTTTAAAATTTTCGACTATTAACAACAACCATGAAAAAACACAACTACAGCGCAGGACCAAGTATTTTACCTCAGGAAGTTTTTGAGAAGGCATCAAAAGCAATTTTAAATTTTAATGATTCAGGGTTATCTATTCTTGAAATCTCGCACCGAAGCAAAGATTTCGTTGCAGTTATGGAGGAGGCTCGTTCCCTTGCTTTAGAATTATTAGGACTTCAAGGAAAAGGTTATCAGGCTTTATTTTTACAAGGTGGTGCCAGCACAGCATTCTTAATGGCTCCATACAACTTAATGAAAGAAAACGGAAAAGCAGCTTATTTAGATTCGGGAACGTGGGCAACTGCAGCAATCAAAGAAGCAAAACTTTTCGGTGATACTGTTGTCGTAGCTTCTTCAAAAGAAGACAATTATACTTATGTTCCAAAAGGTTACGAAATTCCAGCTGATGCTGATTATTTCCACTGCACAAGCAACAATACTATCTTTGGAACTCAAATGAAAGATTTTCCAGCAACAAACGTACCTGTTGTTTGTGATATGAGTTCTGATATTTTTTCACGTGAATTAGATTTTTCTAAATTCGACTTAATCTATGCTGGAGCTCAAAAAAATATGGGCCCTGCTGGAACTACATTGGTAGTAGTTAAAGAAGAAATCTTAGGCAAAAACGGAAGAACAATTCCTAGTATGCTAGATTACGCTAAACACATTAAAGGAGAAAGTATGTACAATACTCCACCTGTATTTGCTGTTTACGTTTCTCTTTTAACTTTACAATGGATTAAAGAAAAAGGCGGAATCGCTGCTGTAGAAAAATTAAACAACGCTAAAGCAGAATTACTTTACGCTGAAATCGACAGAAACCCATTGTTCAAAGGCGCTGCTGCAGTAGAAGATCGTTCAAATATGAACGTAACTTTCTTATTGAACAATCCTGAACACACGGAAACTTTTGATGCTTTATGGAAAGCTGCAAACATTTCTGGATTGCCAGGACACCGTTCTGTAGGTGGTTACAGAGCTTCAATCTACAACGCTATGCCAATTGAAAGCGTTCAGGTTTTAGTTGATGTAATGAAAGCTTTGGAAACTAAAGTTTAATTTTTTTTCGGTTAATCGTTAATTTGTTTAACTGTTTAATCGTAAAAACATTTCCTTTAGAAAAATATCAAAAAAGAAAAAATTAAAAATTGGTTTATCGATTAAACAAATAAACGGTTCACCAAATAAACAATAAACACACAATGAAAGTATTAGCAAATGACGGAATTTCTAAAAGCGGAATTCTAGCCTTAGAAAAAGGTGGATTTGAAGTTATAACTACAAAAGTAGCTCAAGAACAAGTAGCTAACTATATCAATGAAAATAATGTTGACGTAATTTTAGTTCGTAGTGCAACTAAAGTTCGTAAAGATATAATCGACGCTTGTCCTGGCATCAAAATCATCGGTCGTGGTGGTGTTGGTATGGATAATATCGATGTGGATTATGCTAAAAGCAAAGGAATTCATGTAATTAATACTCCAGCTTCATCTTCAGAATCTGTTGCTGAATTAGTTTTCGGTCACTTATTCAATGGTGTACGTTTTTTGCATGATTCTAACAGAAATATGCCTCTAGAAGGAGATTCAAACTTTGATGGTTTGAAAAAAGCATATGCTAACGGAACTGAATTAAGAGGAAAAACTTTAGGTATTGTTGGTATTGGTCGTATCGGACAAGCTACTGCAAAAATGGCTCTTGGTTTAGGAATGAAAGTTATTGCAGCTGATAGTTTTATTCCTCAAGTTGATGTAAAAGTTGAATTTTTCGACGGACAATCAATTACAACTACAATCGTTTCCCAATCTTTAGAGTCTTTATTTAAAGAAGCTGATTTCATTACATTGCACGTTCCTGCTCAAAATGGTTATATCATTGGAGAAAAAGAACTTGAAATCATGAAAGATGGTGTTGGAATCGTGAATTGTGCTCGTGGTGGTGTTATTGATGAAGTAGCTTTGGTAAAAGCTTTAGATTCAGGAAAAGTTGCTTTTGCTGGTTTAGATGTTTTCGAAAACGAACCAAAACCAGAAATGGCAATCTTAATGCACTCTAAAATTTCATTAACTCCGCACATTGGAGCTGCGACTGGAGAAGCACAAGACAGAATTGGTACTGAATTAGCATCACAAATTATCACTTTGTTAAGCTAATCACTTATAATTAAATTACTTGCAAAGGGATTTATTAACATTGTTTAATAAATCCCTTTCTTTTTTTGTTTAAATTTGAGTTCTAATCTAAATCCTAAAAATCATGTTTGAACAATTAACTCAATTAGTGCAACAATATGGAGGCGATGCAGTTGTAAACAATAACGCTGTCCCAAATGAACATAACGAAGCTGTTATTAGCGAAACCAGCAATTCTATTTTTGAAGGATTAAAAAAGAT
>NZ_DHEI01000105.1:68949-69354 GCF_002399805.1 Flavobacterium sp. UBA4854 | reverse complement strand
CAACAACTAAGTGGAAATCTTGGCGAAAAATTCGGTTTAAGCAGTTCCGATTCAAATGGAGTTGCTTCCAATTTAATTCCACAGATTTTAGGTTCTCTAGTGAATAAAGCAAAAGATCCGAACGATAGCAGTTTTCAAATTTCAGATATTATAAATTCAATTTCAGGAAACAGCGGACAAGCTTCGGGAATAATGGACACCATTTCTAAATACGGAATGCAATTTGGCCTTGACCAAAACAACGACGGAAAAGTTGACGTTGCAGATGTTCTTGTAGTGACCAAAAGCAAAGGAGGAATCGCAGGTTTTATTGGAAAGTTGTTTGGAAGCAAATAACTCTTTAAGGCCCAAAGTTACATAGGTTCAAAGCGACAAAGGCTTTTAAAAAACTCAAAAAAAGGATTA
>NZ_DHEI01000105.1:65677-68820 GCF_002399805.1 Flavobacterium sp. UBA4854 | reverse complement strand
TAATCCTTTTTTTGAGTTTTTTAGCAAGAAGTTAAACCTTTGTTACTTTGAACCTTTGCCTCTCTGAACCTAACAAAAATATTCGTAAATTTAAGACATGAAAAAGTGCATTTCCATATTAATTGTTTTATTTACCATTATTGCGTGTTCATCGGCTTCTAAGAATATCGCCAGTACAGATACTGCTACACCAAACAAAAAAGTAAATGATACCGTTAGAATTGCAAATGATTCATTAGAATACGAAGTTATCATCATTGATAATGGATTCTCTACTTGGCTCGCTTCTAGAGCCTATCCACGAAACTATTATTCATTGCAATATCTTGAAAACAAAAACAATCTGTACGTAACCGAATGGAACAATCGTGTTTTACAACCACAGCGTTACAATCCAAATTTATACGAAATGTCTATTGATTATCGCCCAGATATTCATTATGGCTACGAAGTAAATTACTTAATTTACAATTACATGATTTATTTTCAAAATACTTACAAACAAAAGCTTTGGGGTTATGTTCCCTCAAGATAATATACTATATTTGTAATCATTACAAATAGCAATGAACAGATTAAAAAAACGCTGGGGAATCACCTCCAATTTACAAGCCATAATTATATTTATCGTTTTTGCCATCACAGGATCGGCATCTGCGTGGCTATCTAAACCATTCTGCGTTTGGCTGGGAATTACTAAAGAAGATTTTGGAGGCTGGTTTACACTCATTCGCCTTATAATTATCTTTCCAATTTACCAAGTTTTATTAGTTGCAATCGGAACTATTTTTGGACAATTTAAATTCTTTTGGAACTTCGAAAAGAAAATGCTTAAAAACATGGGACTTGGTTTTTTATTTAAGGATTAGTCCCCTTCTATAGCTCTAGATTTTTTTTATTTTTTTTGAAAGAAATAAGTATAAATCCAAGTAAGAGTAAAAGACGGAATGACATCAGTAAAAGGCAATATTTCCTCTAGAAAAGTCAAGACTCCTGCCACTTTCCCTACTCTTCCTTTATACATTCTTGACATAATTAGCGCGGCAATCGGCGCCCAAATTACATCTGAAAACTCCCCTAGAAAAGGAATCGAAAAAGAAATCATACCAATTCCGTCCAAAACCAATCCAATGAGGAGTTTCGACATTCTGTCATCTTCTGCAACTTCTAAATCTTGCATAACACATTCATTTTTAAGTTAATCGAAATTAAAAATTATTCTCGAAATACTATTATTTCTTTTCTAAATTTAATTTTCAATATTCCCATATCAATTTACGTACCGATTTTAAATTTTAGATTTTATAAAATCAACTCGCTCTTTTTGGAATTTGGGATTTTACATATTGTAATTTGATTTTGAGCATAATCTTCGTTTCTTTGTAAAAACAGTTTCATCAAATGATACACGCAAAAAACATTCATAAATTCTACGACAAACTTGAAGTATTAAAAGGTGTCGATTTACATATTAAAAAAGGCGAAATTGTTTCTATCGTTGGTGCTTCGGGTGCTGGAAAAACAACTTTATTACAAATTCTAGGAACTTTAGATAAACCCGATCATAATCCAGATTCATCTCTAACTATTAACGGAAAAAATGTTTTGGAACTGCAAAACATCAAAAATGACAATTCAAACCAAAAAAAGGCATTCAAAATCATTACTTGGTTAGGAGCTTTTTACTTTGTTTTATTAGCAGTTTTTGTATTATTTTTTAGAAGTAAAATAGAAAATGATATTTTCGGCTATGGCACATGGGCAGTAATACTTGCACCTACTCTATTATTGTTTTTTTATTACAGCCGCTATTTCAAAAAGAAAAGCAAACAAGACAAAATTTTATCCGATTTTAGAAATTTAAATTTAGGATTCATTTTTCAATTCCATCAGCTTTTGCCTGAGTTTACAGCATTAGAAAATGTCTGCATTCCAGCTCATATTGCAGGCAAAAAAACAGCCGAAACAGAAGAAGAAGCAAAAAAATTATTGAATTATCTTGGGCTTTCGCACAGAATTAATCATAAACCAAGCGAACTCTCAGGCGGAGAACAACAGCGTGTTGCCGTTGCGAGAGCTTTAATCAATAAACCAGATGTCATTTTTGCCGATGAACCTTCTGGAAATCTAGATACTCATTCTGCAGAAAACCTGCATCAGCTATTTTTCAAGCTTCGTGATGAGTTCGGACAAACTTTTGTTATTGTAACACATAACGAAGAATTAGCCAACATGGCTGATAGAAAATTAGTTATGGTTGACGGCCAAATCAGCAATTAGAATAATCAGGAGCTATTTCCTGCTGTCCTTCCAATCTTTTATGCCGAACCCCGGCATAAAAGGATTTTCCCTCCCATCAGGGCTAGGGCACTCGAACACATAAGAAGATTTCATTTCAACATGAACCAAAAAGAACTCAAAGAATTTCTAGACGAAAAAGTCATTCAATATAACAATCAGGATTTCATCGAAAGTGACCCTGTTCAAATTCCGCATCTCTTCACTCAAAAAGAAGATATAGAAATCGCAGGTTTTTTAAGCGCTTCTATTGCTTGGGGAAATCGTAAAATGATTATAAAAAATTCGCATAAAATGATGGAATTAATGGGCAACACGCCTTACGATTTCATTATGTCACATACTGATGAAGATTTAGCCAAACTAGAAACGTTTGTACATAGAACTTTCAACGGAAATGATTTTGCTGGTTTTATCAAAGGTTTAAAAAACATTTACGAAAACCACAACGGCTTAGAAAATGTCTTTGCTAAAAATCAGGAAAAAGATAGTTTGCAGAAAAGTATCAGCGAATTCAAAAAAATATTTTTCGAAACAGATCATTTAGCAAGAACTCAGAAACATATTTCAGATCCGTTGAACAATTCAGCGGCTAAGAGAATCAACATGTATCTGCGATGGATGGTGCGACAAGATGCAAAAGGAGTCGATTTAGGAATTTGGAAAAGCATTTCTCCTTCAGTTTTATCTTGCCCACTAGATGTACATTCTGGAAATGTTGCTCGTAAACTTGGTATTCTTTCTCGAAAGCAAAATGATGCCAAAGCTTTACTTGAATTAGACACTAAGTTAAGAGAAATGGATGCTTTAGATCCTGTAAAATATGATTTCGCTTTATTTGGATT